>JAFGJP010000104.1 GCA_016929035.1 Candidatus Auribacterota bacterium
ATACCACCGGACCTGAGACCGCTTGTTCCTCTTGAAGGAGGGCGGTTCGCGACTTCAGATCTTAACGACCTTTACAGAAGGGTGATCAATCGCAACAACCGGCTGAAAAATATTCTTAAATTAAAGACTCCTGAGGTTATTGTCAGGAATGAAAAGAGAATGCTTCAGGAAGCTGTCGACGCGCTTTTTGATAACGGGCGACATGGGCGTCCGGTTCTCGGCTCCGGGAATCGTCCTTTGAAATCTTTTGCCGAGATGCTCAAAGGAAAACAGGGCCGTTTCCGCCAGAACCTTCTCGGAAAACGCGTAGATTATTCCGGCCGTTCTGTCATTGTCATCGGCCCTGAGCTGAAGCTGCATCAGTGTGGACTTCCGAAGATTATGGCTTTGGAGCTGTTCGAGCCTTTCATCATCAAAAGGCTGAAGGAAGAAGGGCATGTTCATACGATACGCAGCGCTAAAAAGATGATTGAGCAGGGTGCCTCGGTTGTATGGGATATTCTCGAAGAAGTCACAAAAGACCACCCGGTTCTGCTCAACCGCGCTCCCACGCTTCACCGCCTGGGTATTCAGGCTTTTGAGCCAAAGCTCATAGAAGGAAAAGCTATCCGGATTCACCCGCTTGTCTGCACGGCGTTTAACGCTGATTTTGACGGCGACCAGATGGCTGTTCATGTTCCTCTTTCCAATGAAGCTCAGCTGGAAGCTAAAGTGCTGATCCTGTCATCGAACAACATCTTTTCCCCGGCCAACGGCCGTCCGATCGCAACGCCGAGTCAGGATATTATTCTGGGTCTTTATTACCTGACAATGAATTCTCGAACAAATGGAAAGACCCTTCAGATATTTTCTGATACAGATGAAGTTCTCAAAGCGCTTGATCTTGATAAAGTCCATCTTCATGATGCCATCAAAGTCAGAATCAGGGGGAAAATTTATGAGACAACGCCTGGCCGCGTTGTTTTCAACGAAATTTTTCCTGAAGAAGTTGAATTTATCAACGAACATATAAAAAAGAAAAAACTGAGTGAGATCATCAGTTTTTGCTACCAGAATCTCGGCAATGACCGTACCGTTGAAGTGCTGGACGCGCTCAAGCTTCTTGGCTTCCAGGAAGCGACGCGCTCCGGTATTTCTCTTGGGATCAAAGACATGATCATTCCTGAAAGAAAGGTCAGGCTGATAGACGAGTCAAAGAAAGAAGTGGAAAAAATCGAGCGTCAGTACCGTCAGGGAAGCATTACAGAAGGCGAGCGGTATAACAAGGTGGTCGATATCTGGACGCACACGACGGACACGCTTTCCGACTACATGTACCGTGACCTGAAGTACAATGAAGGCAAGGAAGAGGTCAATCCTCTTTTTGTGATGGTCGATTCAGGAGCGCGCGGCAGCCGTCAGCAGATCAGGCAGCTGGCCGGCATGAGAGGCCTGATGGCCAAGCCGTCCGGTGAAATCATCGAATCGCCGATTATCTCAAATTTCAGGGAAGGTCTTTCTGTTTTGGAGTATTTCCTGTCCACTCACGGAGCCAGGAAAGGCCTTGCCGACACAGCTCTGAAGACAGCAGATTCCGGTTACCTCACGCGGCGTCTTGTTGATGTTGCACAGGATATTATTGTAACCGAAGAAAACTGCAACACCCTCAACGGCATAACAGCAAGAGCTGTTTATCAGGGTGATGAAGAAGTGGTGTCACTCAAGGAGAGAATTGTCGGACGAATAGCTCTTGAAGATGTCATTGATACGGTTACGGGAGATATTGTTGTCGCATCGAATCAGGAGATTGATGAAGAAAGAGCTGAAAAGATCGCTTCCATAGGACTCAGCAGCGTCAAGATCCGTTCAGCTCTGACATGCGAGACCAGGCACGGCATCTGCCGCAAGTGCTATGGCTGGAATCTGGCCAGCGGTCATAAGATGTGTGATCTTGGTGATGCTGTGGGCATCATCGCTGCTCAGTCTATCGGCGAGCCGGGAACTCAGCTGACGATGAGAACGTTTCACATCGGTGGTACGGCCAGCCAGATCTTCAAGCAGCCGCAGATCATAGCCAAGAACAAGGGCGTTATCAAATATCATGACATTAAGTTTGTAAAAAAAGGCAAGCAGAATGTTGTTCTCAATAAAAACGGCGTAATTTCTATTTATGACAAAAAGGGAAAAGAGCTGGAAAAATATTCCGTAGCACTCGGCGCTGAGATTTCCATGGAAGACGGTCAGGAGGTACAGAAGGGTGATGTTTTTGTTAAGTGGGATCCCTATAACCTGCCGATTTTGACAGAGCGAGACGGCATGGTTGCGTTCAACGACATCAAAGATGATATCACCGTTAGAAAAGAGCTGGATGCTTCGACAGGGCTTTTTGATACGATCGTCATTGACCACAAAGAAGATCTTCATCCGCAGATCGTCATCACTGACGAGAACAAGCAGATCCTAGCGTATTATTCCCTGCCGACAGGTGCGCATATCGTCGTTAACGAAAACGCTCAGGTCGTCGCGGGGCAGCTTTTGGCCAAGACGCCGAGGAAAATTATAAAAACAAAAGATATCACCGGCGGGCTACCGCGTGTCGCCGAGCTTTTTGAGGCCAGAAAGCCGAAAAACGCGGCTGAGATCGCCCGGATAGACGGGATCGTCGAGTTTGGCGAATCAAAAAAGGGCAAGCGTAAGGTCATTGTCCGTGACCCGGACACCGGAGTCGCCGAAGAGCACTTGATTTCTCTCGGAAAGCACCTCACCGTGCATCGAGGGGACAGGGTGAGAAAGGGGCAGCAGCTTACAGAAGGCCCGGTCATCCCGCAGGAGATTCTTTCCGTCTGCGGCTCCAAAGAGCTTCAGGAATATCTCCTGAACGAGATCCAGGAGGTCTACAGGCTTCAGGGCGTTCAGATTAACTATAAGCATGTTGAGCTGATCATCCGTCAGATGCTCCGGAAAGTGCGCGTAACTCACCCGGGAGACACGATGCTTGTCTTTAATGAAGAAATCGACAGGTTTAAATTCGAGGAAGAAAACAGGCGGGCCATTGAAGAAGGGTTTCGTCCGGCAGAAGCTGAGCCGATCCTCCTCGGCATCACCCGGGCAAGTCTCAGCACGGACAGCTTTATTTCCGCCGCTTCTTTCCAGGAGACGACGCGCGTTCTGACAGATGCCGCTTCTCAGGGAAAAATCGATCCTTTGGCCGGCTTTAAGGAAAATGTCATCATGGGTCATATTATTCCTGCAGGTACCGGGTTCGGGAAGGTGAAGGACTTCACCTATGTAAAGGTGGATACAGAGAAAGATGCCGAGCAGGAAGCCATGGAGGAGATCGAGAGAGATTCTCAGGAAATCGAAAAGATGAAGGAATTCCTCGAACAAAGTGCTGACGAAATAGAAGAAGAGGACCAGGGTGAAAACGCAGGATCTGTTGATGAGATGGAACCGGAAAGTGGTGAAATCGAAGTGAATCATATCAAGGAGGAAGAATAGTGCCGACGATCAACCAGTTACTGAGAAAAGGGAGAAAAAAGACAAAAAAGAAAAGCAAAAGCCGGGCTCTCAGCCGCTGTCCCCAGAGGCGAGGTGTTTGTCTTCAGGTCAAGACCATGACGCCGAAAAAGCCAAATTCAGCTTTGAGAAAGATCGCAAGAGTCAGGCTGACGAACGGGGAAGAAGTCACGGCCTATATTCCGGGCGTGGGACATAATCTTCAGGAGCACTCGATTGTTCTCGTTCGCGGAGGAAGGGTGAAGGATTTGCCGGGAGTCAGGTATCATATCGTCAGAGGAGCTCTTGATACGCTTGGTGTGGATGGACGAAAAAGAGGTCGCTCCAAGTACGGAGCTAAAAGAGACAAGAAGGATAAAAAATAAAGGAGTGTTAATCGATGTCACGTCGCAGAAGAGCAGTAAAAAGACATTCAGTTTCAGATCCGCTTTTCAAAAGCGTTCTGATCAGCAAGTTCGTCAACCACATCATGGTCGACGGCAAAAAGAGCATTGCTGAAGGGATCATGTACACAGCTATGGATGACATCGGACAAAGAGAGAAGGGCAAAAGCGCTATTGAGATCCTGGAGAAAGCCATAGAGAACGTAAGACCTTTCCTTGAAGTCAAATCCCGTCGCGTGGGAGGAGCAACATACCAGGTGCCGGTCGAAGTTCCACTGGGGAGGGGCAACACGCTTGCCATCCGGTGGATCCTTGAGTTTGCCAGAGGCCGAAAGGGCGGGCCGATGAGC
>JAFGJP010000105.1 GCA_016929035.1 Candidatus Auribacterota bacterium
AAAAAATCATGCTCCGGATGCCGGACATAGGGCAAATGAGCATGAAAAACCAAAGCTAAGTATCCTTTAGACATGATCAGCTCCGAATGTAATTAGATTCAAATTACCGCGTCTCTTTAGTGACAACAGGGGTAATGGTAATCGTATCTTCCCTGTCTTCTGATACCGACGTTACCGGGATTTCATGCACACCTTCCGGTAAAGCAAACCGTATGGAGAATGTTCCGTCCGGATTCAGCTTATGCTCTTTCCCCTGGATCGTCAGCGTGGCGGTTGGCACCGTTTGTCCATAGACAATCAGTTCTGTATTAACAACAAGGAAAAAAGATTTCCCTTTTTTGCCTGTAATTTGTTTCTTTTTACCGAAGCTGGATACGGCTCCTGATGCACCGGAAAAAAGAGCCTGCTCAAGGCGCTTGACCATCTCTTTCCTCAGCTCTCCGGAGCTCTTTCCAACGTCAAATCCTCCTGAAAGAGCATAGATTTTTTCAAAATCAATGAGAGATGTCCATTTTTCATCAATCACATCTGAAGGCCCAAAATGCGGAACATGCACGATGTTGGAACGGGCAATGAGAATAAACTGATTATTAGACAGAAGAAGCCCGATCTCCACACAATAAGACGCATTGGAACGATTAACGTTGATATACCAGTTAGTTGTACCTATCGGAGGAAAGATATCATAGCTTTCGTTCGGACTATCCGGATGTGTCCCTGTGACCTCTTTGACGCGAAGCGTCAGCCGGCTGTTATTAATAGCTTCATCACCGTAATCTCTGCGAAGATTTCTGAATATTTCTTCCGTAAGGTTCCAGTAGGAATACACCCAGTAAGGATCTCTCACTAAGAGAACGATGTTGTCTTTCCCGTAATGGCCCGGAAAAACAAAATGTTCTTCAGAAAAACTCGGCCTCTTATGATAAGAAACAGCATACTTTGACTCACAGATCTGTTCCTGACCGTTGTAAATGGATGAAGTGCTGGTAAAATTTTCATCTTTCATGCCATGCGCTGAGTCTTTCTCCATCTCTTGAACCTGAACTTGACTGACCTGCTTTTCAGAACCCGACGCCTTTTCCTCTTTTTGACTCAAAGAATCAATCAGTTCCCTTTTCTTCATTTTCGCATACCCCTTGATATTAAATTTTTTCGCCAATTCCTTTAGCTCCTTAACGGATTTTGTGAATAGACTTCTGACCATAAAAACCGCCTCCTCATATAACGATTTATTCTTATAGTGAACGTATTGTATTATTAGTATTTAACAATGTAAACCAAAAAATTATTTAAAATCAGTTAATATTTACAAATCTTATTTTATATGCGATAAAAATTATTGGGACAATGCTGTTAATCCTCTGATAACACTGCACTTATCTATGTCTTGGCCGGGGTTCCATTCTTTGTCTTTCTCCTTGAACCAAATTCTTCCTCGGATCTGCTTGTTCCAGCCTGCCGTTGTCATGTTCCCTGTTTTCCTATCAACGGTCATCGAATAAAGAGCAAGGCAGTTTTCAATCGTTATGGGCTTCCACAAGGGCATTTCAAGAACCCATACGGTTTTATCCATATCGCCGGCTCCGCCGAGCCAGACCTTTCCGTCGCTGTCGACAGCCGAGCAATAAATATCTATTGATTGGGGAATCTCTATGGCCGGCCCCCATTGCTGGCCGTTAAAAGTCCATACTCCGCCCTGGTGGACTGTCCCGTGTCCGCTTGCTGCTTCCCCATAGCGGATCTTCTGCCCGCAGGCATAGACAACTCCTTCCCTGTCAACGCAAAGGGAATTGATCTGCTTGGAATCAGTCAGCATATCTCCAAGATTCCACTGCCCGTCCTTGTGCATCCAGACCTTTCCGTGAGTGAAGAAGATTCCTCCGACAAAAATTTCTCCATTCAGCCCTTCGCAAACAGCATAAGCCACGCTTCCCTTTGAGAGAACCGTAGGATCTTGAAATTCTCCTTTGTCCGTCCCCTTCCATACACAGGCACCCATATATTTGTGGGACCCGGCTGCCCAGACCGTTCCATCGCTCGCTTTCTTGATGCCATAAATAACATTGGCTTCCGGAAGATGTTCCATGTGAAGAATCTTGTCTTTTTGAACGATCCAGACTGTTCCCTTGTTTTTCGTTACTCCTCCGACGATAAAGCGGTCATCACCCAGTGAATCCACGCAAAAGACTTCCGTTCTCTCCCCGATGAGAAAACGGCTTTTTTCCGTATCCTTTTCCATGGTGAGAAGAACGCTGGTCAAGCCTTCGCCTCGTCCAACACCGAGAAAATCCGCGGCAGAGGACAACCGGCTAAAACTCA
The DNA here is from genome assembly GCA_016929035.1 of Candidatus Auribacterota bacterium. Lineage (GTDB taxonomy): Bacteria > Auribacterota > JAFGBW01 > JAFGBW01 > JAFGJP01 > JAFGJP01. Next base: position 2,320 of record JAFGJP010000105.1, read on the forward strand.
GAAAAATAAAGAAAACGCAGAGAAAAAAAAGGATTTTTTTCAAAATAACCTCCCTTTCACATTTTTTCCGGCGCTTCCACACCCAGTATATCCAGCCCGTTTCTTATCACTGTGGCCAGACAACGCATAATGTGTAGTCGCAAATCCATTTTCCGATGGTTACTGTCGTCAAGAATTTTATTTTTATTGTAATATGAATGAAATATCCCGGCAAGATTTTCAAGATAAATCGTGACTCTCTGAGGTTCAAAGCTCAGGGCCGCACTTCGCAGCGTGTCAGGAAAACGCAAAAGCGCTTTGACAAGAAACCTGTCGTCATCTTCCATTTTCTCCCAGTCAAGGTCTTTCCATCCAGGCAAAGACCTCTTTGGGAAGCTCTCTTCATATTTTCGAAAAATGCTGGCAATCCGGGCATGCACATACTGGACATAAAAAACCGGGTTTTCAGGCGTTTGCTTTTTGGCCAGTTCAAGATCAAAGTCAAGAAGGCTGTTCGGCCTCCTGGAAACAAAAAAATACCGGCCTGCATCAACACCGACTTCCCTTACAAGCTCGCGCAGAGAAATAAACTCTCCGGCACGCGTCGACATACGGAGCTGCGTTTCCCCCCTGTAAAGGGTCGCTAACTGGACAATCAGAACATTAAGCTTCCCTTCATGCTCTTTCCCGAAAGATCCAACCGCTGCTTTAAGCCTCGGGATGTACCCATGATGGTCAGGCCCCACGATGTTGACAAGCAAGTCAAAACCCCGCTTGAGCTTGTCCCAGTGATAAGGGATGTCAGAGGCCAGATAGGTCGTACTGCCGTCCGATTTTATCAGAACTCTGTCCTTGTCGTCCTGGTATTCTGTGGTCCTGAACCAGACAGCTCCATCTTTTTCATAAACAAGGTCTTTTTTCTTCAAAAGGCCTATCGTCTGCTCTATTTTCCCCTGTTCTTCCAGCTCTTTTTCACTGAAAAAAGAATCAAATATCACGCGAAAATCTTTCAGATCCTTTTTTATATCCTGAAATATTGACTGATAAGCTTTGTCAGAGAAAATTCTGACAGCATCCTCTTCAGACTTCTTCAAATAAATATCTCCTTCTTCCTGATAAATCTTTCTGGCCAGATCAGTGACATACTCGCCTCTATATCCGTCGTCAGGAAAATCCACTTTTTTTCCGCACATCTCCAAATAGCGAGATAATAGTGACTTGCCAAGGTTTTGAATTTGAACGCCCCTGTCGTTAACATAATATTCCGCACAGACAAGATACCCTGCTTTTTTGTAAAGACGCACCAGCGTGTCTCCTACAGCGGCCTGTCTGGCGTGAGCGACTGTCAAAGGCCCAGTCGGATTGGCGCTGACAAACTCAAAAATGATCCGACGCCCATCGTCCTGATTCTGTTTTCCATAGTTGTCGCCGGCCTCTTCAATTGTCTGGAGGGCGTCGCGTATAACAGAATCCGAATAGGTGAAATTCAGAAATCCGGGAGGAGCGACGTCAATGCAGCTAAAGGCACTGGAAAACGGGCTTGATTTTATCGCTGACTTAAGTTCCCGGGCAAGATCCAGCGGCTTTTTTTTCAGGAAATTCGCTTTTTTAAGAGCAAAGTTTGAAGAAATATCTCCCTTATCGGGACCTGTCGGATAGATAAATTCAAAATCCTCTTTGATAACAGAACCGCTGAGGTTTTTTGACAGAAATCCTGCTAAATCCTCAAGAAGAGACGACTGAAGATCATACTTTCTTGACTTTTGCGTCACCCCAAAGCCTCTCAAGTTCATAATACCTTCTCAACTGCCCGTCGAATATGTGCACGATGAAATCCGTATAGTCCAGAACGACCCACTTCGATGAAGGGATACCATCCATATGCTTGGGAGAAAAACTGTATTTACTCTTCAGTCGGTGCTCGATTTCATCCCTGATGGCTTTGATCTGCCGGTCGTTCTGAGCGGAAATGATGATATAATAATCGGTGATGTTCGAAAGTTTCTTTACATCCAGGAGAACAACATCTTCGCCCTTTTTGTCAAGAGCCCCGTCTTCAACCTCTCTTAAGATCTCTTTTAATAACGCCATAAAATATCCCTTCATCTTATTTGCATTAAAGAATTTTTGAATAATAACAAAGTTCACTTAAAATACCAAATATTTTTTATTATTAAATACATCAAATATTCAAAACATCGAATAAATTATTGACAATTGTGGTCTTAATTATTATTATTCACACTTTAATAGAATACGCGATTTTTTATCATTAAGCCGTTATGAAAAAGA
>JAFGJP010000011.1 GCA_016929035.1 Candidatus Auribacterota bacterium
AATCGTGGAATTCTTAAACAGACTATTTTCCACGAGAAAGAAGATTTTCGTCTGTTTTTGAATATCATTCAAAAATACAGTAGTAAATACAATGCCAGATTCTATCACTGGTGTCTGATGAGCAATCATTACCATCTGGTTACAGAATTGAAAAATCCAGAAGATTTGACAAAAATTACAGGAGGCATACAGCAGGTTTATGCATACAGATATCACAAGAAATATGGAACAGCTGGAAAACTTTTTCAAGGACGCTTTAAAAGCCAGGCCATTGAGAAAGAAAATTATTTACTGATATGTGGAAGATATGTGGAGAATAATCCCGTAAGAGCAGGATTATGTCAGAACGCCTGGGATTGGCCGTGGTCAAGCGCAGGGTTCTACATCGACGGAAAAAATGATACGATTACATTAAAAGATCCTCTCTGGAAAAAGACTAATGGTGAAGACTATAAAGAATGGCTTAAAAAAACCTCACAGGAAGAGGAGAAGTTATTCAAAAGCAGTCTTGAAGTCATCGGCAATTTGGAATATCAAAGAAAATTATTGAAAAAAAAGGGACGCATAATCCATAGAAGAAAAGGAAGAAGACCTGACTATTTATAATTTATCTATTTTATAATAAACTAGTTATAAAGAGTGTCCCCAATTGCTTCAATTGCCTCTTGTCTCAAAAGACTTCACATTCTGAGCTTTTGATCCAGCCCATCTTTTTATCGTGGCGCCTGACCTTATACCAGGAGTCCCTGGATGAAATGATGGCAACCTTTGTCCCTTCATAAAGGGTATAATGCGTTGTGGCTGAATCGAACGGCTCGAATCGGACATCGGCCGTATCCGTTATAATAACCGCCTCCTTTCCTGTGAGAGAGACCTTCTCATACGCCGTTATGAAGGAAGCAGTAAAAATCATGATTAACACCGCTAATGTTACGGGCCTGTACTTTCTGACCCAGGGAATATAGGCCGCAGCCAGGATAACCAGCAGAATCAATGTGAATATTACGCTTAAAAAAAGAGTCAGCCCATTGATTGTCAAACGGGAGAAAACCTTACCGATCGCGTCCCTCCACCACGATCTTTCAGGTTCCCCCGTGCCGCCTTTTATCAATGACCTTGCATATTGATAATTCGCCTTTAGATCACTGTCTCTGGGCATAAGCCGCATCGCTTTTTCATAATTGAGGATCGCTTTGCCCAACTCGCCCTTTTTAAAGTAATTGTTTCCGAGATTATAATAAAGATTGCCGCTTTCATATCCTGACTGAAGGACCTGATGATAGGCTTCGATAGCCGAGGCATAGTTCCCTTCAGAATAAAATGTGTTTCCGCGGTAAAAGTCACTCTCCAAATTTGCGCAACGTACTGAGCGCAGAGGGTAAAATGCAAAAACAAGAAAAATTATCAGCCAAGCGGTGTACTTTTTTTTCATACTTTCCTTCTTTCCAAATCATCAATCACTTCACACATGTCATTAAACAGCGTTTCGCGTTTTTGTTCATCGAATTCTGACGGCGCGTACCGTGCCATATCACATGCCCCAAAGAATTCCTCCATTTTTTTCAATATCCCTTCCTCGATATTCTTACCCCCCAGAATCTCTCTTATCACTTCAACGCTGACTCTTCCGGCAGGCAGATGGAATTTATCAGACAGGTATCCATGAAGAGTCTTATGCACCATATCGAAGAACTCCTCGCTTTTTTTCTGTTTCAGAAGCTTTCTGGCTTCTGCTATGCCTTTCCTTGCTTTGGTCGACGCATGAAGTCGCCTCGCGTACTTCAGATCAGTCCTGAGCTTCTTGTGATGTCTGAAGGATGTCAAGAGAACGATGAAGGCCGTAAATACAGCCAGGTTATAAATCCAAAAGATCGCACTCTGGAACAGGAACTTTCCCTTTCGCTTCCATTTTCCCGGAGACTCCTTGATGTAAACAATGTCTCTTCCCAGTGTCTCTTCTTTCATCACCCTTGCCGGCCCCTGCGGGCTTTCCAGCAGCCTCAATTCCCCGCCCTGTGTCTTTTCAACGGTGATGGGAAAAGGTCCGCGGGTCAGGACCTGGTATTCTTTCCTTTGAGGATCGAAAAAGCTGAACGTTATCTCTGGTATTTCACTGACTTTTTCCGACATGGGGATAAGAACCTGTTCAAAAACCTTGGCATCGCCTTCTTGTCTGACCTCCGGCTCATAGACCTTCAATCCTTCCTGAGATGACAAGACAGGACTCACGACAGCATCCAGATTTCCTTTGCCTCCTACGACCATCTTCAATGTCACAGGGTCACCAGCTATGACCTCTTTGGGGGCTGCTTCCACTTCCAGCCGGAACTGGCCGATAGCTCCCTTAAAACTGTCAGGCCTTCCCTCCTCGGGCAGAGGATGCACGGTGATGGACAAAGGCGGTGATTTGACCTGAAAGGGATAGGTCTCATAACGGTCAAAAAAGTTATCAAAAATATCATCATCAAAAAAACCTTTAAAAAAATCATCATTGAATGAGGATCTTCTGCGCGTTTGCTGCTTGCGTATGACAATATTGCAGTCGACCTGCGCCGGTCCTAACACTAGGTCACCCGGCTTTACCGGAAAGATATCCGTATGGAATTCAATCACATCATAGGATACGTCTCCGACAGTCTGGCGATATTGATCAGGCTCAAAGAACTCTTTGACTGAAAACCCTTCATGATTGAATTTCGGATACTGGATATCCTGAATGGCCAGGCGATTGACATACAACTTGATTGATAAAGGAACTGTTTCGTTCACATAGAGGTCTGTCTTGCCGGATTCAATTGTCAGAAAAATCCTGTCCTTCAGCTTCTCTTCTGAGATCATTCCCTTTTCTTTGTCCTTCGTGTGGGATTCCGGTCTTTGAGACACAGAGCTGGAAACGACTTCGATATTTATCGGTTCTGAAGAATATGTTTTCCCCTTGTAGGATACAGAAAAAGGACCAATCTGAAAGCTTCCTGTTTTTAAAGGAGTTAACGAGTATATATATGTGATGGATGTGGAAACCCTGCCATTAACGATCGACATCCGGGTTGACGGACCCAGATACCGTGTTTGAAACCCGTCGATTTCCCCGATATCCGGAGGAGAGGCATCCTGAGTCCCGTGCAAGGACAGATTCAGATTCAGGCTTTCCCCAAGAGCAACTGTTCTGCTATCAACAGTTGCTTCAAAACGAATATCATCAGAAAAAGCAAGACTCTTCCATGCTAATAACAGGATAATGCAAAAAACAATTTTCTTACTTTCAATCATTTTCTTCTCTTTTCCTAATAAAGTAATCCGTATTCTTTTTCATCTGCGTTAATCTGTGTTTGCTTTTATCTGCGAAAATATGCGTTTTTACCAGTCCTTCAATACTTCCGGATAACGTCCGGAACTCCATTCTTTATTCACATCGTCAATCGTCAAGTCTTCCCGGCCGTAGCGCTCCAGAATCATCCGTGCTTCCTCTTCAGACATCTCTTCTTCCTCTTTTAAGGCACCCGGAGCGGAGTCGAAGGGCTGCTCTTCTTTTTTTGTGTTCTGAGCCAAATCAGGAGACGGCTCGACCTGTTCCGGCTGACGGCTTTCTGCACTCTTCTGCTCTTCCTTTTCTTTTTCCTGAGCAAAATCCGCAGACTGCTCTTCAGCATTTTGTTCCTTCTCCTGCTCTTTCTGTTTCTGCTGGGATGACTCCGAATTCTGCTTTTCTCTTTGCTCCTGCCTCGTCTGCTCCTGATTCTGCTGCTGTTTCTTCTGCTGTTGCTGGTTTTTTTCCTTTTCTTCCTGTTTTTTCTGTTGCTGATTTTTTAACTTATCCAGGAGAATTTTTAGCTCTTTTTCAACAAATTCATGATTATACTTGGCATCCGTATTTTCACGGTTCAGCTCTATGGCCCGCTTATAGTAATCGAGCGCCTCACGATAAAGACCGGCCGCCAAAGCCATGTCCGTATTGACCTTCATCTTTCCCAGGCGATATTTACTGTTGCCGATATTATATAACGATTTTTCTTCGATCGAAGGATCGCGGCTGAGAAGAGCTTTGGTGAACTCTTCAATGGCTTTTTCATAGTCTCCTTTCTGATACAGCGCCGCCCCTTTATCAAACGGAATGATATCAGAATCAGGTCTGTCGACCTGCGCTTCGTTATAATGCTTCAAGGCTTCATCGTAATTTCCCTTCTCGTACAGCTGATTTCCTTTTTTTATGCTGTCAGCCGCTGAATCAGCATAAGACCTCACCGGGCAGAAGGCAAAAAGCATAATGGAAATGAAAACAAGGCACAGAGCTTCGCCATTCATCCTGAGGCATCTCTTTCTTTCGTTGATAAAAAGTTCTCCGGCTAGCAATAAAAATGCCAGAGCTAAAGGAATCTGAAAACGATCTTCAAACTGTTTGGCCAGCTTGCTTTCAAGCTCCCTTTTTTCCATCTTTGAAAGCTTTTTATCATAAATCATGTCCAGGCCGAATTCCGTAGCACCGGAACGGACATAGCTTCCTCCTGTTGCCAGCGCGATCTTCTGCAGGGTCGTTTCGTCTAACCGGGTTTTTACAACATTCCCCTGGCTGTCTTTTAAAAAAGTCTTGTTGCCCTTCTCGTCTTCCACAGAAATCAGTTCCCCTTCCGGAGTTCCGATACCGATACAAAATATTTTTATTCCTTCTTTTTTTGCGTCCTCAGCGGCTTTGAGAGGAGCTCCCTCATGATCTTCCCCGTCAGTAATCATAATGAGCACTTTATATTTTTTAAATCCGCCTTCATAGCTTTTTATCGCCTCTTTGATCGCCTGAGAAATGGACGTCCCCCCCCTCGTGATCGAATTGACACTCAAACTGTCCAGTGAAAGCAAAAATCCGTTGTAATCCACTGTCAGAGGACACTGCAGAAAGGCTTCCCCGGAAAAAGCAATCAGCCCAATCCGGTCCCCCTGCAGGTGCTTGATAAAATCTTTTATGGCCAGTTTTGCACGCTCTAATCTGTTTGGTTTGACATCCTGAGCCAGCATGCTTTTCGATGTATCGACAG
>JAFGJP010000106.1 GCA_016929035.1 Candidatus Auribacterota bacterium
AACCTACTATCGGGGAGACAGTGATGAGGAGGTTGTCAAATTAAAGAAGATCCTTAAGGCCAACGGGTATTTTCTGAGCAGTGACAATTCATTTTTTGATATGGATTGTGAAGAAGCTGTACGAAATTTTCAAAGCGGTTTTCTGCTCTATCCGGATGGAACCGTTGGGACAGAAACCATACTGATGCTGTATTCCCGGTTCGTCCAGAATGTCCCGAGATTGCATGAAAAGTAAGGGGGAAGAAAAGGCATGAGCCTTATCATGGATGCGCTGGAGAAAGCGCAAAGAGACAAAGACCGGAAAAAGGGGGAGTTAACTGAAGAAAATCTTCTTCACCCGGTGTTGTCCCGCAAGGCCGGGTCAGGAAAAAAGCTTTTTACGGTTTTGCTTCTGACGAATCTTGTTGTCATTATGCTGATATCAGGAGGAGTCGTTCTTTTCCGGAGTTTTTCTTTTTCGAAAAAAGATGTGAGTAGCCCTCCAATTATTAAGGATGCTTCTTTTGCAAACAGGCAAAATATCGCTTTGGAAAGCGAGACAGATGAAATGTCAGGCAGATATGAGAAACAAGATTTGTCAGAGGAAGTTGTTTATCAAGAAGAGATTGTTCTTCCGAACGGGCTTCGTCTGAAAGTTGACGGTGTTTATCTTGATGGTGATGTTCCTTATGCTCTGATCGGGCCTGAAATTGTCAAGGTCGGTGACACCATTGAGGGGGTTGTGAGAGTCAATTATATTGATTTTAACAAGGTTGGTGTCGAATATAATAACAGGCAGTATTATTTGATGGTGCGCTAAGAGGGAAGCAGACAGAAGGATGACATGATGAAAAAGGGAATACATGGGTTGATGGGCATGATCGTTTTTATAATATTTATAACAGGCTGCCGGACTGTCGATCCAATTGAGAAAAAAGGGACTCTTTTCCCAGCCCCGTTCTCAAAAAAATATGCTGAACTGTTTTACACGATGAACAGGGAATCCCAGCTGGAAGAGCTTGTGAAAATGATCGATCCCGAGACCTCGGCCAATTTTGACAAGCCCAAATTGAATGATGTTATGAGGTCCCGTTCAGATGATATCGTAAGCAAAAAAGAAAAATTCCAGCTTGAAGTTATGCAGGAAATAAGTCCGCAGGATGATTTTCGATTTGTTTATCTTCTGAAGAAGGAGGACTACGGTTTTTGGGGAAGGAAGTACAGGCGGATAAGGATCGACAGGATTATCTGCGTTAAAAGAGGAGAAGAGTGGTTTATCTACGGTCCTGAAAAGCCGTTTGGCGAAGGACTCGGCGTTGAAACGGTTTTTTTATGTCAGGTCAAGGATCTTTTAGAAAAGGAGGATCAATCCTCTTTTTTGAGAAAGATCATCGAGGAGGATTACAGCCAGACGAAATTCACTGTGTTCACACATGAAATGCCTGACCGGACAAGAGAAGAAGTTGTTGAAGAGCTTATGCAAAAGGGGATACAGCTTTATGACGGTGAAAATTATAGAGAAGCATTAAGGCTTTTCAAGAAGGCCTTTGACATAAGCCAGGGGCGCTCACAGAAAGCGGAGACGTACATCAAAAGATGCCAGAAGGCCATTGAAATGGGCTTTTAAAAAAGAAAGAAGGGTTAGGCGCTAAGAACGCGAAGAAAAGTATTTTGTATCAAAACGCACTCTTTTTTTGAATTTGAGGTTTTGAGTTTGTCCTCTGAAATGAGAAAAAATCTGAAGATTTAGTCCCGGAAAACCCTTGATTTTTACAAAAGGATTTGTTTTGGGTTTAGAGTTTTTTGCCTCTTGATTGTCCTGAGCGAGCAAAGTTAGTCGAAAGGTTTCTTTGCCTGAGTCTTGTGTCTGGATTCTTGCATCTTTTAGACGGTTACAAGAGGCTCAGTGAGCTTCTCGGTCAGCTGCAGAAGATTTTTATTTGTCATGCCTTCAGAAAATTTGACAATTTCATTCTCGTCGACATTAGCAAGAATATTTTTTATATTGTTGAACTGAATAAGAGCTTTTTTGTTGTTTCCCTTGTAGCGGCAGAGGTTCCCCAGGTGAAAGTAGGCGAGTGCTACCGTATGGTCGATGTAAACGACTTTTTCAAACATCTCTATGGCTTTTTCGATATCCTGTTTCTTGTCATAAAGAACGCCGAGGAGATAGTAGGCCTCAAGAAAGAGGTTGTCAAACCGAGTGATTTTATTTAACTCCTCAATAGCTTCATCGTATTTCCCCTGGTTGGCAAATATCGTCGCGCGTCCAAAATAAGCGAGGATGTACCTTTCGTCTTTTCCGATGATCTCAGAAAATTTCTGAAGGGCATCGTCGTAGTTCTTTTTTTCGAAGTCCATGGTTGCGTGATGATACTTTTTGTCTATGATCTGGAGGTTGTAAAAATCATCTGCCGTTTGATGAGGAAGTTCAATGGAACCAATGTCTTCGACAGGCTTTTTTGTGCCTGTTTCCATGACAGAAACATCCGGTATCTCTGTTGACTTTGCATCTGTTGCGATCGTGCTTAAGCTCATTTTCTTTGATATGGAAATATTTTCAAGATTCAAGTCGGGAATGGTCATGTAAGGAGCTTCCTTTTTCATGTCCTTTTGACGGGAAAGGTCTTTCTGATAGATGAACGCGTGCGGGAAGTCCAGCGTGACGAACTTGTTGTTGATTTGCCAGAGGGTTTCACTGTGGCCGATGAAAAGGTAGCCCTGGTCAGAAAGGGTGTTATAGATTTTGTTGATGACGGTTTTCGTGGTTTCGATATTAAAATAGATCGTGACGTTTCGGCAGAAAACGATATCAAGGTCGACCATTTCAGGTAAATTGTAATCGTCTTTAACTAGGTTGTGCTGTTCGAATCGGGCCATTTTTTTTATCTGGTCGTTGACGATGTAGGACTTGCCGTATCGGGTAAAATATTTATCAAAATACTCAGGCGGCATGTGCTTGAATGTTCTTCTGGAGGTGTAAAGGCCTTTTTTCGCGTTTTCCAGGTAGTTCCTGTTGATGTCCGTTCCCAGTATGGAGATGTTCCAAAGCGGTGCACCAGGGACTTCTTCCATGAGAATAATGGCCAGAGTATAGACTTCTTCGCCGGAAGAGCACCCTGCAGACCAGACCTTTATCTCGTTGACCCCCAGAACGCGTTTCCTGTTGACGATTTTGGGTATGATTTCTGCTCTGAGGATGTCCAGCTGAGGAAGATTACGGAAAAAATACGTTTCGCCTATCGTGATGTCGTTGATAATTTTTTTCAGCTCGAGCTTGCCTTCGAAGTGATTCTGGAGAAAGTCATAGTAGGATTCAAATGTCGTGAACTTGCTTTCCTGAATATGCTTGATGATGGTCGTGCGCAGCTGAGCTGCCCGGCTTTCATCATAGAAGAAGCCGTATTCGTCTACAAAAAGCTTTTGGTACTGGACAAAATAAAGCTTTTTGAACTCTTCGAGAGAAATTAAAGAAACATCAGGCATTTTCTTCTACTTGTCCTGGAGCATTTTTTTGACGACCTGGAGAATCTTGTCGGGATCCAGGTCCTTTGTCATGTATTCGTCAGCGCCTGTTTCGTAGCCGATGTTTTTGGATTCTGCACCGGCTTTAGCTGTCAGCATGAGGATTTTTATATCCTTGTATTTTTCATCGAATTTTATGAGGTTGCAGACTTCATAGCCGTTCATTTTAGGAAGCATGATGTCCAGAATAATAAGGTCCGGCCGTTTTTCTTTCGCAAGGTTCAGTCCCGTGACTCCATCGTTTGCTGTGAGAACTTCGTGACCGCCTGATGTAAGAACAGTCCTGAGAAGATCGATTATCGTGGGGCTGTCATCGATAATAAGAATTTTTGACATGATTGATCCTCCTCAACTTTAAGTCTTGTTGGTGATTTTAAGATTTCGCAGTTCATCGGGTGAAAGCAGGTTGTTTATGTTAATAAGGATAATCAGCTTATCCTGATACTTGGCTATGCCCACGAGACAGTGTCCCGGGAGATGCTGATCGATAATTGATGGCGTTAAATCGATGTCTTTTTTCTTGATCGTGATGACCTCTTCGACTTCATCGACAATAATCCCGACAGGGGTGTTTTTTATCATAACTATCATAATTCGGCTTTTACCAGTATTTTCAGCTTTTAAATTAAACTTTTTTCTAAGGTCTATTGTGCAGATGATGTGTCCGCGCAGGTTGATCACTCCGGCCATATATCCGGGAGCGTTGGGGAGATTGACAAATTCCACAAGCTTGATAACATCCCGGACAGACTTAATGCCGACAGCATAGCTGTCATTGCCCAATTTGAAAATGACAAGTTGAAGTTCCTGCTCTGGTGTTTTTTTCTGTGCTCTCATTATTTTAAAAAATTAAATCAATTTTATTATTTCCTGACCGATTTTTTCAATGGGAAAAATTTTTTCCGCGGCGCCGGTCTCGAAAGCGACCTTGGGCATGCCGTAAACGATTGATGTCACCTCGTCCTGGGCAAGCGTCCGGCCTCCTTTTCGCCTGATTTCCATCAGCCCTTCACAGCCGTCTGATCCCATGCCTGTCAGAATAACGCCGATGGAATTGGGGCCGTAAGAATCCGCCAGGGATCTAAGAAGGATGTTCCCTGATGGCTTATGTCCCTGATAAGGAGGCGTTGCGAGCAGATGGATGCGGCCGTCATGAAGGATTTGGGTGTGGTAATTCTCCGGCGCGATATAGATCTGGCCGGGCTGGACAACAGATCCGCCTGAGGCCAGCGAGATTTTTTTCCCGCTTTCACTCTGGAGCCAGTCAATGAGGCCCGAAGTGAATCCCGGAACGATATGCTGAACGATAACGACGGGGAACTTGAAGTCATCCGGAAGGCCTGTAATGACATCAAGCAAGGCCTTGGGGCCTCCCGTAGAAGAAACGATACCGACGATTTTATTTCCGGCTAATTCCTCCTTAAAGGTCTTTGTCGTACGAAGGCCGATATCGGCAATTTTTGCTTCCGGATGCGTAATGACCTTGACCTTCGAGAGAAGCTTGATCTTTTCGACGATAGTTTTTCCAAACTTATCGATATTATCCTGGGTTTCCATGGGACCTTTTTCCACGACATCCAGCGCCCCGAAAGAGATGGCTTTAAACGCAAGGTTCATTTCAACCGTGTAAAGAGAAGAACTCACGATAAGAATGGGGGTTGGAGCATAGGCCATGATTTTTTTTGTTGCTTCAAATCCGTTCATGATAGGGAGATTGATGTCCATTGTGATGATATCAGGCTTTAGGCTCATGGCATATTCAACAGCTTTTTTTCCGTCGTTGGCAATACCGGCAACCTCGATCTCCTCATCGGTGTTAAAGATTTTCGTAAGGATTTTGCAGATCAGAGGAGAGTCTTCGACAATCAAAACGCGAATTTTTTTATCCGGCTTATGGGAATCAGAAGATTTTGAGAACATGTTAACCTATGAGCCTTTCTATTGCATCCAAAAGGTTAGACTGATCGAAAGTGCTTTTAACAATATAGGCCTGAGCGCCGACTTCAATGCCTCGTCTCTTGTCTTCTTCCTTATCAAGAGAAGTGACGATGATAACGGGAATATCTTTTGTTTCAGAATTTTGCTTGATCGCTTTGCAGAGTTCAAAACCGTTCATGCGCGGCATTTCGATATCGCTGATAATCAGGTCAAACTGTTCCTGGGACACGATGTTAAGGGCGTCGATGCCGTCCATGGCTGTTTCAACGACGTATCCTTCAGATTCCAGGATGCTTCTTTCAAGCTCGCGGGTCGTCAGAGAATCTTCTGCGATGAGAATGCGCTTTTTCTCCACGGCTTTTTTCGTCGTCTTTTCCTTGACCCGACGGAAAGACGGGTGAGAAAGCTTGGCTGAGTTGATCAGATCAACGACATCCAGGATAACGATGACCTGCCCGTTGCCGAGAACCGTCGCTCCGCTGATGTTCGTCAATTTTCCGATGTGGTCACCGAGACTTTTGATAAAGATTTCCTGTTCTCCGATAATCTCATCAACGATAAACCCGACAAGCTTGTCCATGAGGCTGATAATCACAACGGGGATATGATCTTTGTCCTTTTTAAGGGGCTGCGCGGGGGTGTCATCCTCGGGAAGATCGAGGATTTCAGAAAGGCGGACGACGGATATTGTTTTTCCCCGGACCCGTATCGCTTCTCTGTTTTCTATGGAATAGATTTCATTGCTTTTAACGGATATGCTTTCGTCGATGCTCAGCAGGGGGATGGCGAAGATTTCCCTGTTACTCCTGATGAGGAGGGCTTGAATGATGGCTATTGTGAGAGGAAGCTGAAGGGTGAATTTTGTGCCTGAGCCTTTTTGTGTGTCAATAATAACATTTCCTTTCAATTTTTCTATATCTGTTTTCACAACATCAAGCCCCA
>JAFGJP010000107.1 GCA_016929035.1 Candidatus Auribacterota bacterium
CTAGCTGCTTTCATTGAGGGTGTTGAAAAGCTTTTTTGCTTTTTCTAGATACTAAAAACTAATTGCTAATAGCTGACCATGGGACGAGGGACTGTGGACTATGGACTACTTTGAAATTTGAGATTTAGGATTTTTCTTTTTGTCATCCAGCATCTTGTATCGTGCATCCAGTCTCTAAAAAAACATCTGCCTCAAAAGAAGAACGAGCAGGATAACAGAAAAAAGAAAAACAACGGCTGAAAAAAGGACGTTGTACCTGAGATAAACTTTTTTTTCCACGACTTCATTCTGTAAAAATATATCAACATCTTTTGTCGAAATCGTGTAAATATATCTGTTGAGCATCCTTATGAACAAAAAAGCATTTTTTGGAGACAGCAGGATAAACAGCCCCAGGGCGCATCCCGCAACGGCAAAAAAATAGAAAACAGCCTTTATAAAAACAAAAAAAATGATCCACTTGCTTAAGACCAGGCTGCTGGTATCAATACCGGAATTGCTCATAAAAAGAGAAACAGACAGGATGATCATGACAAGAGAGGTGGAAATGTGATGATTAAAAAAGACGTTCTCTATATCGATTTTCGAATCAAGGAATAGACCCTTGGAGTCAACGTGGACATTCTGGTTGAGATAATTGTCAAACTTTAACAGGGTCTGCGGGGCTTTAAGCAAAATGAACGAAATGATGATCCCGATCACGGAAAAGATCAGGAAAAAAATTGTTAATGCATTATAAAGTATTTCCGGTAAAGAAAAGTTCATAAAGCTTTATAAATAAACCTTAAAACTCCAAGTTTTTGTTTCATTATATCACCTTTTTTTCTTTTTTTAAGGAAAAATTGAAGCTTCTTTTTCGATGACGTTGAGTCATAACTTTTTCTTCTCGTTTGTTTTGATGATTTTTTATGCCCGTTCTGCTATGATGAAAAAAGAATGAGCCATAAAGGTAAAACCGATTATCAGATGATCAGGGTATCAGGAAAAAGGATATCCGGGCATCGGGTAATCTGGAGAAAGAGAGAAGCCTAGTAACCTGATATTCTGATGACCGGATAACCTTAACGGAGAAGAGCACGGCTAAAGAATATTTTTCAAATAAGCTCAACAGGTTTAAATCTATTTAGGAACACTGATGAGATTTCGCTTTCAGCTGATAGGACAAAATTCTTACATGCTGGGCGCAAGGATATTTACCCTTGCCATAACATTTCTGATAACAGCGCTTTCCTCAAGATTTCTCTCTACCGTGGCGGGCTTTGGAGATCTTATGATGATCTCTGCTTACTACATCTTTTTAAGAGAGATCAGCGTATATTCTTTCAAATCCTATCTTGTAAGAGAAATTGTCCACAGCCATGATAAGACTTTTTCGGTTCTGATCCATATCCTCCTTTTCTGCTCCTTTATCATCCTGACCGGAACAGGCCTGATCGCCCTTGTCCTTCGCTCGCTGGGATACAGCTCTTCCCTCATATTCCTTGCTTCTGCTTTTAACGCCTCGCTTGTCTTTGAAGTCCTCATTCACAACAACGAATCATATTTCGAAAGCCAGAAGCGGTTTGACATCCTGTTTGCTTCTCAATTTTTTTGCGGCATTCTGCGGATAGCCCTTTTTCTTCTCATCAACTCCAGGTATCCCAGCCTGAAAAAAATCGTGGTTTCCTTTATCCTCTCTTCGCTTGTCGCATCAGGGGTCCATCTGTTTTTCCTGCTCCGGCTTGCTGAAAAAAAGGCTGTTGATCTCACTCTGGCTTTTGCCAAAAGAACCATAAGCGTTTCCTCGATTTTCTTTTTCTCCAGCATCTTTTACGGGCTCCTGAATTCATTAGATATCATGGTCCTTTCAAAGATGAGCGGGAACGCATCTGTCGGCCTGTATTCGCCCGCTGCCAGGCTGAACAAGTTCTGCTTCATTTATGCCTTCAGCTTCATGAGCGTCATGTATCCTCACCTTGTCTCTTTTTTAAAGAAATCCGAGGAAGAGTTTGCTGTCTTTGCGCAAAAAATATTCGCTGTGCTTGTCTTTTCATCCATCCCCCTGCAGTTCCTGTTCCCTTACCTTGCCAAATACGTCGTCTATCTTTTTTTCGGCGAGCGCTATATGGATACGATACCAATACTTAAAATTCTCGTTTTCTGCCAGATGCCTTTTGCCATATACTTCTTTTGCTCGAGGTATTTCCTTTCACTGCACCGTGAAAAGCTGACTGTTGTCATAGATTTCCTTTCGCTGATCGTCCACTTTCTGACACTTGTTCTTTTCACGCGTCTTTTTGATGCAAAAGGCGCTGCCGCGGCTTTTCTGATAACGAACTTGTTCCTTGTTTTTATTTATCTTTTATTTTTCAACAAGCAAAAAGTAACATTTCCTTATGTGAAGATCATCTCGAAAAATGTCTTCTTCCTGCTGGTTCTCGGCGCTTATTTTATCCTTACTTATCATAAGCACCTGCAGCCGATGGCAGACCTCGTGCACGTTTTCATAATCATGATCATAGCGGGAGCATCGTTTTTAGCGATTCCGGAGCTTTCTTTTCTTCGCAGAAAGAACCAAGGAGATTGACCATTTTTTTTGTTGTCATATATTATTGAGACAAAGCTTAAATAAATCGTAAACAAAGGAAAAATCCATGAGAATTCCTTTTCTTGACCTCACGCTCCAGCACAGATCACTTCTTCACGAAATAAACAGATCGATAAAAAAAATTTTTCAGTCTTCAGCTTTTTTAGGAGGAGCTGAGACAGAGACGTTTAAAAAACTCTTTTCTCAGGTTACAGGCGCGCGGTACACGATTCCCTGCAGCAACGGCACAAGCGCTCTTTACATAGCCCTCAAGGCATGCGGCATCACGCCCGGCAACGAGGTCATCACCGTTCCCAATACATTTATCGCGACAGCAGAAGCATTAAGCCTCGCAGGGGCAAGGATCAAACTGGTGGATATCGATGAAAAAACGCATACGATCGATATACAAAAACTAAAAAAAGCGCTGTCCTCCAGGACGCGCTGTATTCTTCCTGTTTTTCTTTACGGTCTCCCCTGCGATATGGAAAAAGTGATGTCGCTGGCCAGGAAGTACCGGTGCAGGGTCGTTGCGGACGCGTGCCAGGCCCACGGAGCTCTCTTTCCCTACCGGGGAAAAAGAAAAAAAGCCGGAACCGTAGCAGAAATGAGCGCTTTTTCCTTTTACCCGGGAAAAAATCTCGGCGCTGCAGGTGACGCAGGGGCCGTTTCAACCGACGATCCAAAGCTCGCGGAAACAGCGCTCATGATAGCCAACCACGGCATCCGGAAAAACAGATATTATCATAACTCGGAAGGATTCAACTTCCGAATGGATAACCTTCAGTCAGCCATACTGAACATCAAGATCCCTCTTCTTCAAAAATGGAACGCCCGGCGCAGAGAAATCGCAGGCCTCTACATAAAAAGCTTCAAAAAGGCCGGCATTCCTGTTCCGCTTTGTCCAAAAGGATATACGCATGTCTACCATCTTTTTGTCATCAGGGTCAGGAACAGAGATGATCTTCAGAAAAAGCTTTTGGAGCAAGGCATCCAGACAGGCATACATTACCCTGTCCCCATTCACCTTCAGAAGGCTTACGCTTATCTCGGCTATAGGAAAGGCTCATTCCCTGTCTCGGAAAGGCTCAGCCGAGAAGTCGTGTCCCTCCCCATCTACCCGGAGATGACGGACGCGCAGGTCGCTTATGTGATCAAACAGGTCATC
>JAFGJP010000108.1 GCA_016929035.1 Candidatus Auribacterota bacterium
CTTTTTCTGAAGGTTATGGAAGAGGCGTCTTCAAAATATTTTGCCGGGCATGATATTTCGCCAATATGAAATCCCAGGAAGAAAGCCTGAGCGATGAATTGATTATCAAAAATAAAATCATCTGAATTCCTGTGATAGGGAACTTTCTTTAAAAGCTCCACGCTGTAAGCCCTGTAGCCTGTGTGATATTCGGAAAACTTGGCTCCAAGAAAAATATTTTCCACAAAGGTCAGAAACCTGTTGGAGACATACTTGTAAAAAGGCATGCCGCCTTGAAGAGCGCTTTTAACGAGGATCCTCGATGCAAGGACCATATCGTACTCTCCATAGGCGATCATTGAAGCCATGGCTGCAACAAGCTTTGGAGTATACTGGTAATCAGGGTGAAGCATGATGACAATATCGGCTTTATCCTCAAGCGCCTTGTCATAGCAGGTTTTTTGATTCGCCCCGTACCCCCTGTTCTTGTCATGGATGTATGTCTTTATTCCCAGTTTCTGAGCAAGAGCGGCTGTTTTGTCGCCGCTGGCGTCATCGACAAGAATGACATCATCCACGATCTCCCGGGGTATTTCTTTGTATGTCTTTTCCAGGGTCTTCTCTGCGCGGTACGCCGGAAGAACAATAATGATCTTTTTATTATTCAGCATTTCTGCTTTCCCCTTAAAAGGCGCGCTACCCCTGCATGCTAAACTTTTTAAGAATAAGTGCCGCGACAAGTCCCTTGAGCGTAACGCCGATGTCCACAATATCAAAAACAGCGAGATCCTTTAACATTCTCCAGTTCCCTCCGGTAAGAACGACAGCCACAGAGCGCTTCTGAAGTGAAGATTTGACAGCCTTTACACACCCTTCCACAAAGGATTCTTTGGAAATAAGGATCCCTCTTTGGATGCACTCGGCGGTGCAAAGACCCGGTCTGTGAAGAGACGGGATAAAAAGAATTTTCTTTTTTAACCGGGTTCCCCTGGCTTTTGCCTGCAGGGCATCACGCTCCATTTCCGGACCGCTGATGATATATCCCCCGGCATAATGCCTGCCGTCAAAGACGTCGACGTTAAGGGCTGTTCCGATATCAAAAACCACTGACGGACAGCGGAGAAAATGCAGACAGTAATAAATATTCGCTATCCTGTCTTCTCCCAGCTTGGAAAAGGAGCTGTATTTCCTGAAGATCGCCTTGTCAGCTACCTCCTTAAGAGAAAAAGCTTTTATACCCGTTTCTCTGAAGGCGCTGATGACCGAAGCCTGCCGAGGCTTATTGACGCTTGAAATAACAGCTTCTCTCAGCGATGATAAGCGGTTTTTCATCCATTTTCTTAAAACGGATAAGACTTTTTTCCGGCTGACGGACAGGGCAGGCAGCGCTTCTCTTTGAACAAGCTTAAAGCGGTCAAAAAGCCCTATAGAGACCATGCTGTTTCCGATATCGACAGCAACAAAATACTGTTTTTTGTTTTTTTTCACATCACGTTCCTGACGGCCGCCATCTCATTCCATTTTTCCGTAATCGCCGAAAAATCTCCGGATAAGAACTTCTTGTATAAAAAGGAAAACCGGGTACTGAAGCTCTGAAAAAGACCATATCTGTGAATAAACTTGCCGGATTCGATCATAAGAGACGTCGCTTTTCCCCTGAGAGCTACAGGAAAATCTTCCTTCCCGTAGTTCACGTTTATGCCGATACCGATAATGATATGATAAAAATCATTTTTTGCCTGAGCGCTTTCTGTCAGAACGCCGCAGATCTTTTTATCGTTGATGAGCACGTCATTCGGCCACTTGCACTGGCATAGAACGCCGGAAGCATCTGCAGCAGCGCCGGCAACGGCGACAGATGTAGCCAGCGTAAGGAGACCTGCGTGCTCTCTTTCTTTAAGGCTGACTTTCAGGAGAAGAGAAAAAATAAGAGACTTGCCTTTTTTCATGAACCATGATCTTTCGCTCTTTCCTTTTCCCCTTGTCTGGCTTTCGGTAAAAACCGCGGAGGTCGAAAAAAATCTTGAGCGATTCTCCCTAAGAAAATCATTGGTCGATTCAATCTCAAGAAAAGAAACAACCTCTCTGATAAAATCGCTCTTCAGCGGAAAGAACTGAACGAGATAGGGAAAGGCCTGGTCCTTGACCTCTTTTAAAAAAGCCATGTCATTTTCAGAAGATGTCACAAACCCTCTTGAATCAAGAAGTTTTTGAAATGGCTGGATCTGGCTGCAGGAGACTTTTTCGCCTTTGAGAAGACGCTCCAGAATTTTCTTTTCACCGGGTTCGATCTTTGCCTGTATCATGGCCCTGCACCTCATCACCAAATCTATAAAACATTATTTTAAAATTTGCAAGTTAACCTGTTAACAAGACTCTCAAAGCACTGTAACTCTTTACGCACTATGCATTATGAGTAAGTTTCTGGACGGCATACCTTATTTTCTTGCTTCTTGCCTTTATGAGCCACATTAGGCTTATAACCGTAAATCTCAAGTGGTTTACATCTGTTTTCTGTACTCTGTCTTCTTTTATAAGACCATGAGCGTCATATCAATCGCTTTGACGGAATGCGTCAACGCTCCTATGGAAATATAGTTCACACCGGTTTTGGCAAAATGCCGGACATTCTTCAGCCTGATCCCGCCCGACACTTCGACTTCGACTTTCCCCTTAAGAAAGACCATTGCCTTTTTGACCTGGGTAACAGACATATTGTCCAGAAGAATGATGTCTGCGCCTGCATTCAAAGCTTCACCGGCTTCTTTGAGAGTGGAGACTTCGATTTCGATCTTTTTCCCCGGATAGCGCTCTCTGGTCTTTTCCACGGCTCTTCTGATAAATTCCGGCCCCCTCTTTTCTTCGACCTTCAGGTGATTTTCTTTTATCAGTATTTCATCAAACAGGCCAAAACGGTGATTGGCCGCGCCACCCACCCGAACAGCATATTTCTCCACATAGCGAAACCGGGGAAGAGTCTTTCTCGTGTCGAGAATCAAAACTCCTGTCCCTTTAACAGCCTCGACATACTTTCGGGCCTGAGTGGCTATTCCGCTCAGGCGCTGACAAAAATTAAGAGCCGTCCTCTCACCGGTTAAAACAGCTCTGCCTTTTCCTCTGGCCTTTAAAATCAGGCTGCCGCTGGAAAGGAAATCGCCTTCGCCTGCACAAAAGTCTATTTTCAGGTTCGCGTCAAGAAGCTGAAAGATATGTTTGACAACCGGTATGCCGCAGATGACAGCGTCTTCTTTTAAGCTGATGACAAAGTCAACGTGTTCATGCGGGCCGACTATAGAATCCGTTGTGATATCGCCTCTTTCGATATCTTCTCTAAGAGAAAGTTTAAGTATCCGGTCCAATTTTTTCAGATCCAGATCTCTCATGGTCTTTTCTTTTCTCCTTCTTCCCTTATCAGGAAGACAAAGACTGCAGCATATGGATATTTTCCTTGATCTTGGTTTTTCGCGCCAGCGCATCTTCCAGCTTGCTTCTTTCTTTATCCACAACTTCCTTCGGCGCCTTTTCTATGAACTTCTGATTCTTGAGCTTTCGGCTGATGCGCGTCTCATAATCCTCGACATCGCTGAGCTGCCTGGCCAGGCGGCCCAGCTCTTCCTCGAAGTTCATCGATTCTTTCGTCAGCTTCAGATAAACTGTTCCGAAGCTTGTGCTTCCGCTTGGAAGAGGACGGACATCTTCCTCTCCATCTATAAGGCTGATCTGATGAGAATTGAGCAGCCGCATTAAAATGGTCAGCTGGTCAGAGAGGTATTCTTTTAACTTGCCGTCAGAAGTCCTGATAATATATTCCAGCTTTTTTGACGGGGCAATTTTATATTCGCTTCTGATATTCCTGGCAATACGAAGAAGATCATATTTTTTTTCCACGAGAGCCGCTGTTTCTTCGCTCCCTACGCGACTGACCTTTGGCCATGAAGCGCTCATGAGGATATGTTTTTGCTGTGCTTCTTCCTGGAGGATCTGCCATATTATTTCAGTCAGAAAAGGCATAAAAGGGTGAAGGAGCCTGAGAAACGTTTTGAGAACATAAATAAGAACAGCCAGCGTCCTTTCCCTTTCCGGATGAACGTCAGCAAGCAGCTCTTTTGAAAATTCGATATATTTGTCACAGAAGCTGTGCCAGAAAAAGTCATAAAGAGCATGTGCCGCTTCATTGAAGCGGAAAGAGCTGACCGCTTCATCTACCTGAGAGGAAAGCTCAGAAAGCCTGAAAAGGATGTATCTGTCATCCGTGTTCAGGTTTTCCGAAAGAGAGCTGATCTTTTCCTCGATGTTGTGAAATTCAGAGAGTTCACCTTTTGTGTTCATGGTAATGAACCGAAAAGCGTTCCAGATCTTATTGGCGTAATTTCTCCCTATCTCGAACTTATCGCTTGAAAGAAAAACATCCTGCCCCTGCGCTGTTATCATAATCAGGCTGAAGCGAAGGGCATCGGCACCGTACTCCCGTATGATATCCACAGGATCAATCGTGTTTCCGAGAGATTTGCTCATCTTGCGTCCTGTCTCATCCCGTATCGTCCCGTGAATGTAGACTTTTTTGAACGGGATGCCGCCCATGAACTCCATGCCGGCCGTAATCATGCGCGCAACCCAGAAAAAGATGATCTCCTGGGCCGTAATAAGAGAATCCGTGGGATAATAGAACTTCAGATCAGCATTATCTTCAGGCCATCCGAATGTTGAGAACGGCCAGAGCCATGATGAAAACCACGTATCCAGAACGTCTTCGTCCTGCCGGATATTTGAAGATGAACACGTTGTGCACTTTTCCACCAAATTGTGAGAAACAATCACTTCATGGCACTCATCACAGTAATAGACCGGAATCCTGTGCCCCCACCAGATCTGCCTTGAGATACACCAGTCCCTTATATTCTCCATCCAATCAAGATAGACTTTTGTCCATCTTTCGGGATAAAACCTGATCCTGCCCTGTCTGACAACCTGGATAGCCGGCTCGGCCAAAGGCTTCATCCTGACAAACCACTGCTCTGAAATACGGGGCTCGACAACCGTGTGGCACCTGTAGCAGTGGCGGATGGAATGCTGATGGTCCTCTGTCTTTTCCAGAAGTCCTTTTTTTTCAAGTTCTCTTACCAGCTCTTTGCGGCACTTGAACCGGTCGATCCCTTTGTATTTTCCGGCATTTTCATTCATGATACCGTCAGGTTCCATCACATTGAGAGGAGCAATATCATGCCGCAACCCGATCTCAAAGTCATTGGGGTCATGGGCCGGGGTCACTTTAACGGCTCCTGTGCCGAATGCCTTGTCCACCCACTCATCGGAAATAACAGGAATAACCCTCTCAACGACTGGAAGAATGACCTCTTTTCCTATAAACTTTTTGTAGCGCTCATCATCCGGAGCAACAGCGACAGCTGTGTCTCCCAGCATTGTTTCCGGCCTGGTTGTCGCAACGGTGATGTATCCGCTTCTGTCTTTAAGGGGATATTTAATGTACCAGAGTTTTCCTTTTGTTTCCTTGTGCTCAGCCTCTTCATCTGAAAGTGCTGTCAGGCACCTCGGGCACCAGTTGATTATATAATTTCCTCTGTAAATCAATCCTTTATGATACAGCCTGACAAAGACTTCTGCGACAGCCCTCGAAAGCCCCTCATCCATCGTGAAACGCTCCCTCTCCCAGTCGCAGGAACAGCCCATCTGCTTGAGCTGGTTGATAATGGTGTTCCCATGATGCTCCTTCCAGGTCCACACCTCCTTGATGAACGCCTCTCTGCCGAGACCCTCTTTTGTCTTTCCTTCTCCTTTCAGCTTTCTTTCCACAACATTCTGCGTAGCTATGCCCGCGTGGTCTGTTCCGGGCATCCATACGGTATTTTTTCCCTGCATGCGGCTTCTTCGAACAAGGATATCCTGGATCGTGTTGTTGAGAGCGTGTCCCATGTGAAGAATACCCGTTACATTCGGCGGAGGGATGACGATGGAATAAGGCTCGCCGCCTTTTTTGGAATCAGAGTGAAAAGCTCCGGACTCAAGCCATAGCTTAAAGATGGCGTCCTCGTATTTCTCCGGATTATACTGGGGCTCTATCTCTCTTGACATGGAGTACCCTCATTCTTTTTCTTTTATGAGCTTATACTCAATACTGTCAACAAGAGCTTCCCAGGAAGCCTCAATGATATTTTCAGAAACGCCGACAGTTCCCCAGATCCGTTTCCTGTCGCTTGACTCGATAAGCACGCGAACCTTGGCCGCTGTCCCTGCTTTTGCATCAAGCACCCTGACTTTAAAATCAGCAAGCGACATGTCAGCAAGCTGCGGATAAAATTTCTCAAGAGCTTTTCGAAGAGCATTGTCAAGAGCGTTAACCGGCCCGTCTCCTTCGGCGGCTGTGTGTTCGGTTTGACCGTTCACGTTGACCTTGATCGTCGCTTCGGAATACATGCGGCCATCCTCTCTTTTTTCAATGATCACCCTGAACCCTTCAAGGTCAAAAAATTTCTTATAACTTCCCGACGTCTTTCGAATCAGAAGCTCAAAAGAACCTTCGGCCGCTTCGAACTCATATCCTTTGTGTTCGTATTCCTTTAACTTCTTCAGAACTTTGTTGATCTCGTCCTTATGAAGAGAAATACCGTATTCTGAAGCTTTGATGAGAATATTGCTTTTTCCCGAAAGCTCGGAAACAAGGATCTCTCTTTTCGCTCCGATAAGAGATGGATCCATGTGCTCAAAAGTCCTTGGGTTCTTCTGCACGGCATTAACGTGCATCCCGCCCTTATGAGCAAAGGCCGAGCTACCGACATAAGGAAGCTTGGAGTTGGGCTTGAGGTTAGCCAGCTCATCGATAAACCTTGATGTCTGAACAAGAAGAGCCAGCTGGGCGTCTGTGATGCAGTCAATGCCCATCTTGATCTTCAGGTTGGGGATAATGGAACAAAGATCCGCGTTTCCGGCCCTTTCCCCATAGCCGTTGATCGTTCCCTGGACATGCATGGCCCCTGCTGTCACAGCAAGGCAGGAATTGGCCACGGCGACTCCTGAATCATTATGAATATGAACGCCAAGGCCTCTTCGAAACCTTTCCCTCACTTTTTTGATGACCTGCAGCATGGCATCCGGCATTGTTCCGCCGTTCGTATCACAGAGCACCAGCCGGTCAGCGCCTGCTTCATGAGCAGCCTGAAGGGTTTCAAGAGCGTACTCCGGATCTTCTTTGAACCCGTCAAAAAAGTGCTCCGCATCATAAAACACTTCTCTTTTTTCACCTTTCAGGAACTTCACAGTATCATAGATCATCTTGAGATTTTCCTTGTAATCCACCTTGAGCACATCGGTCACATGAAGCGTCCAGCTCTTGCCGAAAATCGTCACAACAGGCGTTTCGACCTCAATAAGCTTAATAACGTTATCCTCATGAGCGACCTTTACATTAGCCCGCCTTGTGCTGCCGAAGGCGGCTATCCTGGCATTGGAGAGCGGGATGTCTTTGATGACCTTAAAAAATTCAATATCCTTTGGATTTGAACCAGGCCATCCTCCTTCGATGTAGTGCACCCCCATCTCGTTAAGCGCCTCTGCAACTCTGACCTTCGAGGCCATGGTAAAGGAAATCCCCATGCCCTGAGTTCCGTCTCTCAGAGTCGTGTCATAAATCTCAATTTTTTGTGTTTTCATAATTTCGCCTCGTAAATAACATCTTTATCCAGCTCAAAAGCGGTATGCAGCGCATTGACCGCCTCATCCGCCTTGTTTTCTTCAACAACAACAGAGATCTTGATTTCCGATGTGCTGATCATTTGAATATTAATCTTTTTGTCTGCCAGCACGCGAAACATTTTGTAAGCGATCCCGCTGTGGCTTTTCATTCCCACGCCGACAATGGAAACTTTGCCGATCTCGTTATCATAAGTCACCCTTTTGGCAGAAACAGACTCTTTTACAGAATCCATGATGTCTTTGAGCCTGTCGAGGTCGCTCTTATCCACTGTGAAGGAAATATCTGTCGTATCTTTCTCCCCGACATTCTGAATGATCATATCGATGTTGATATTTGCCTCGGAAATCTTTTTAAAGACCTCAGCCGCGATTCCCGGCCTGTCGGGCACGCCGAGGATCGTCACCTTCGCTTCATCAATGTTCGATGTTACTCCTCTGACTACGGGGGCTTCCATTTCATTTGCCTCCTCTGCTATTATTGTTCCCACTCCGTCATGAAAACTTGACCGCACATGGATGGTCACGCCGAACTTTTTCGCGAATTCTATTGAACGCGACTGCATGACCTTTGCTCCAAGGCTGGCCAGCTCAAGCATTTCATCAAAAGAAATCTTATCAAGCTTGCGGGCTCCTTTGACGACTCTTGGGTCAGCTGTGAACACACCGTCGACATCTGTATATATCTCACACTGATCTGCTTTAAGCGCAGCAGCAATCGCGACAGCTGAAGTATCTGACCCGCCCCGCCCCAAAGTCGTTATGTTGTCCTTCTCGTCTCGCCCCTGGAATCCGGTCACAATGACAACGCGCCCTTTCCTGACCTGCTCAAGGATCCTGTCGCCCTCGATATCAAGGATCTTTGCTTTTGTATGTGAGCTGTCTGTCAGGATGCCGACCTGAGGCCCGTTGAAAGATATGGCTTCAACTCCAAGAGAGTCGATCGCCATGGCCAGGAGAGCTGCCGAAATCTGTTCTCCTGTCGACATCAGCATGTCCATTTCCCTTTCCTTTGGCCTTTGATTGATCTGCTTGGCCAGGCCGATAAGCTGGTCAGTCGTCTTCCCCATGGCTGAAACAACGACGACAACATCATTTCCGTCTTTTTTGGTCCTGACAATCCTTTCGGCTACATTTTTGATCCTTTCAACATCTCCTACGGATGTTCCACCGAATTTCTTAACGATAAGTGCCATTACCTTATTTCTCCATCAAAACATTTTTAATCAGTTCATGTCCTTTAACTGTACCAAAGCTTCCGCTTTGACAATTTCCTTCCGTGAAAGACTCCACATCATCTGCTTTCACCCCTGCGCCCCAGAGCGCAAAGGGGACCGGATCCTTTGTGTGGGTTCTTTTGACGATCGGAGTCGGATGATCCGGCGAAACGATAATTCTTCCCTCGCCCAGACCGGATACGGCGTCCATAAGCGGACCGATAATCTTTTCATCGATCTGTTCGATGCTCTGGACTTTTTCCATTTTATTCCCATTGTGACCCGCTTCATCAGGCGCCTCGATATGAATAAAAATAATGTCAAACTCATTCAGTGCCGCAACAGCGTAACTTCCCTTTGCCGCATAATCCGTATCCAGGTAACCTGTAATTCCGGGGACATCGATAACTTTCAGTCCTGCACAGACAGATATCCCTTTGATAAGGTCGACAGCTGAGATCACAGCACCTTTCAATCCGTATAATTCCTTGAAAGGCGGCATCTGAGGAGACTTTCCCTGTCCCCAGAACCATATGGAATTAGCCGGATTTTCTCCGAGATCAATTTTGATCTTATTGATGTCATTCTTTTCAATAACAGAAGCTGATTTTTTCATCACGTCAATGAGGAATGCGCTGCCTTTTCCTTTTGGAACATAGGAATCGATATCTTTATCAAGAATATCATGCGGAGCCACAGTCATCAGC
>JAFGJP010000109.1 GCA_016929035.1 Candidatus Auribacterota bacterium
GCTCATTAATCCTGTTTATCCTTTTGGAAGAAATATGAGATACATCAGGGAGGATAAAAAGAGGACGACATTTTATAATCCCTGGTCTAGAAAATTCGAGAGAATCGAGTATACAGTAACAGGGAAAAAAGAAAGCATAAACGGTGAAAAAGCCGTGGAGGTTCAGGCCATGTTTTACGGCGTGACCTACAGTCTTTTTCTTTCGCCTACCGGGGAGCTCCTTCAAGTATCTTTTCCTTCCGGATTGAGCATCCGCCAGGTGCCTTCAGACTTAAATGTCGAGCCGGAGATGTTCCTCAATCTAGAAAAAATATTCAGGGAAATGGTCAGAAATATTCGGAAAGATTACAAAAATAAAGGAAAAAAAAATGATTAGCCTGAAGAACGTGACAAAAGTTTTCGGTGATACCGTGGCCGTGGATGATCTCACTCTTGATATCAGAAAAGGAGAGCTGTTCACTTTTCTCGGACCCAATGCGGCGGGAAAGACAACGACCATCAAAATGATAACAGGCCTTCTTCGTCCAACGAAAGGAGAAATTTCCGTGGTTGGTCTTCCTCTTAAGAGCCATCTGGATGAAGTGAAAAAACACATCAGCTACATCCCGGATTTTCCATACCTTTATGAAAAACTGACCCCGTTGGAGATGTTTTATTTCTTTCAGGATATTTATGAGATGGAAAGAGAAAAAGCTGGTGAGGAGATGCAGAAAATAGTCGAGCTTTTTAATCTTGAAGAATATAAGGAGACACTTATCGAAAACCTTTCTCATGGCATCAAGCAGCGCGTTGTCATTGCTCTTTCTCTTTTTCACGATCCGGATGTTATCGTCGTTGACGAGCCTATGGTCGGGCTTGACCCCAAGACAGCCAAGCTTGTCAAAACTGTGCTCAGAGACCGCATTCAAAAAGGAAAGACAATTTTTCTTTCAACGCATCAGCTGCACGTGGCACAGGAACTTGCCGACCGGATAGGGATTATTCACGAGGGCCGGCTGATAGCCCAGGGCACTTTGAGTGAGATTGAAAAAATTGCAGGAAAAAGGGATTCACTGGAAGAGCTTTTCCTGGAAATCACGGAGAAGATATGACAAAAAGCGGACTGATTCTGGCGTATAAGATCAGACAGGGAATCAGGAAGACCTTCGACCTTCGCAAGGAACCTCTTCTGAAGCAGCTTGTGATTACCGTTTTTATCGTCAGCTACCTCACAGGAGGGTTCTTTCTGCTTTATAAATTTTTTGGCTTTGTCAATTCCCTGGCTCCTGTCGGGGCAATCGTTCTTGACAGGCTGTTTTATGTCTATTTTTTCATTCTTTTTATCATGCTTATCGTCAGTGCGCTGATTATCGGTTATTCCTCTTTTTTCAAGATAAAAGAAACAGAATTCTTATTTACTCTTCCTGTAGAAAACAGACATTTGTGGCTATATAATTTTTTAAAAATAGTTTTTATGAGCTCCTGGGCATTCATATTTCTCTCCATGCCCGTGATACTGGCTTTTGGAATGGTCAAAAATGCGGCGCCCAGCTATTACATCCTGACAATGGTCAGTCTTTTCCCTTTTTTATTGATCACCTCATGCTTGGGATGCCTTATTCTTTTTGCTTTTTTAAAGATTGTTCCGAAAATGTATGCCAAGTACGTTCTGGCTGCTATTTTGACGTTTATGATTTACACTATCTTGAGGACCATCCCCCAGGGCACGTATTACGAAAGCACCAACGTCATTTTTATTATCAATACGTTGCTGCGCCACACGGATGTCACTCTGAACAATTTTTTGCCTTCCACGTGGATGTCGAGACAGCTTCTGATGTCATTAGACAGGGAATATTCAGGGTATTTGTTCTTTCTTCTGCTTTCCGTAAGCCAGGGTTTTTTTCTTCTGATGAATCTCTGCTGGGCATCCTCTCTTGTTTACCATGATCTGTATACAAAAGAAAAATCACACAGTGTCCGCAAGAGGTATACGACCTCGCGAGCGCGGTTCTTCTACAGAAGGTTGCTCGTCAGGCTTCTGCCGAGGAAGTATTCTGCTATCATCATTAAAGACTTTATCAGCTTTGTTCGTGATCCCCTTCAATGGACCCAGTTTCTGGTGTTTTTTGGCCTGATATTCCTTTATATCATCAACCTGCGAAACATGCGATATGATCTTGACGATCCCTTCTGGAAAAATCTCATAACGTTCTTTAACCTTGGAGCCGTTTGCCTGACTCTGGCCACGCTGAACACGCGTTTTATTTTTCCTCTCATAAGCGTTGAGGGCCAGAGGATATGGATACTCGGGATGATTCCCGGGAGGAGAAAGGAGATCATCAGCATCAAGTATGTCTATACGGCAGTTCTGTCCATGATCATTATTATACCTCTGACGCTGCTTTCAAACTATATTATACGCTCTTCCCCGTGGATCTATGTCCTTTCTCTTTCAACGGGGATTTTAGTCGCCCTGACTCTTTCCGCTCTTTCTGTCGGGCTTGGAGCTCTCTATCCTGACTTCAACGCGGAATCTCCTTCAGAAATCGTCAGTGGTTTTGGCGGAACACTTGTTCTTGTGCTCAGCATCATGTACATCATCGTGATCATCGGGATCGAAGGATATATTGGCCATGTCCTTGTTGTTTTACGCCCGTCTGCAGGCGTGAAGTGGATCCTTTTTGGCGTAGCGCTTTTCTCTATCCTTGCGTCGAGCTTTTTAGCTTCTCTCATTTCCATCAAAGCTGGGTCCAGGCACCTGGAAAGACTTGATTTTTAAGACGCGGATTAGCTCGGATCGAACGCAGATCTGTTAAAAGAGTGTGGCTTGCTCCGTCCGCATATATAATCAATAGAAAAGTAAAAGTTGTCATCCCTGCCACGTATTATTTGTCATTCCTGCGGAAGCAGGAATCCAGATTACGCAACGAGATTTTATTTTTCTTTTCTTTGATTCAGCTATCCAGTTAAAATACAGAGAACAGCCCCC
>JAFGJP010000110.1 GCA_016929035.1 Candidatus Auribacterota bacterium
CAGGAAAGCGTTTCTGGCTTCGGCGAGATGTCGCAAAGGGGGATTCTGTGCTGGACGGACCTCGCCCGAAGCCCGCAGGGCTCCATTTTTAAAGCTATCGGGGATGAAGACATTTTTCAGCAGGTCGTTTGACTTATCTTTCCTTGCCGTGCCCGTTGAGCCTGCGTATAATGAGATTCATGAGCGGAGGCAGAAATGGCACACGTGCAGTGCTGCCGGGCATATCTTGATATAGAAACGACAGGATTCAGCCCTTATAGAAACGATCTGACGGTTATCGGGATTTGTATTGAAAAAGGACGAAAAGCTTCTTTCAGGCAATTTGTGGGAAGCGGGATTTCTTGCAATCCGATAAGAAGAGTTTTTCAGAACGTTAATATTCTCTACACCTATAATGGAGCCAGGTTTGATCTGATGTTCATCAGAAGCAAGCTCGGCATTGATTTATCACACCTGTGCGTTCACAGGGATCTCATGTACGACTGCTGGAGCAGGAACCTTTACGGAGGACTTAAAAAAGTGGAAAAAATGCTGGGCATACGCAGAAAACTGAAAGATGTCGACGGAAGGATGGCTGTCCAGCTCTGGTGGAACTACCGCAACAACGGATGCAGGGAATCGTTAAAAAAGCTTCTGGAATATAACCGGGAAGATGTTTTAAACTTGATATATTTGAGAAAAAAGCTGAATGTCGCATGATCCGTTCGTAAGATGTACAGGTTAGTGAAAAAAGGGGGCGAACATGAAACTTACAAGTCCGGAGTTTCAGAATAACGGCCTTATACCTAAAAAGTTCACATGCCAGGGCGAAGATGTCAATCCGGCCCTTGTCATCGAAGAGATCCCTCAGAACGCGAAAACGCTCGTTCTTATTGTCGACGATCCCGATGCGCCGGCAGGGACGTGGGTGCACTGGGTCGTCTACGATATCCCGGTCCTGTCCAGCATAAAAGAAGACAGCGTTCCTGGCCGGCAGGGGGTCAATGACTTCGGGACTGGCGACTATGGCGGCCCTTGTCCACCTTATGGCACGCACCGCTATTTTTTCAGAGCTTATGCTCTTGATAGAGCATTAAATCTTCCTCAGGGGAAAAGCAAGAACGATGTCTTAAAAGTCATGCAGGGGCATGTTCTTTCTCAGTCAGAACTTGTCGGGCTGTACAAGAAAATTTGATGGCTTTCAGATCAGGCCCGGGTCATGGAAAATTAAAAAATCCTTTTGGCTGTCGTGTTATCAGAAAAGTGGAAATTTCGTCCCGATGCCGCGTCCATATTTTTGTTTCAACACTTTATGAGATGAGGACGTCGATAAAAAAATATTACGGCAAGCAGTTGCCGAGTGGCAAATTTTGTTCTATACTATAGTTAGATAAAAACAGGAAAGACCCATCATGAACAAACTGATTATTGTTTTGAAAAATTTTTTAACCGTTCTTCTCGTGATTTCCCCGATCCTTGTCTTGTCCTATCCGGTCGTAAAATACGGGATTGCAAGGTGGAAAAGACCGGAAACGACCCCGGATTCCCCCGCTTACTGCGTCCACAAGGGTCTTGAGCTGACCCAGCAGATGCGTTTTGAAGAGGGGATCACATGGTACAAGAGAGCCATCGAGCTGAATCCGGGTTACGGGGAGCCCTACTTCTTTCTCGGGCTTTCTTATCTCTCCATCGGCGACAGGCATTTGGCTCAAGAGATGTATGAAAAGCTCAGGATCGTCGATAGGGAGCTTGCAGAGGAACTGCAGAGACAGATGAACATCTAGCTTTTTTTGTGCTTTTGATTCATTTTCCTGCGGATGGCTTCTATTCTTTTTAAAATATCCCGCATGTGTCCGCTTTTTATGATGCTGGCAAGATATCCTTCCCTGAACCGCTCCATACGGACGTGCATGGTCAGAAGTTTCTGAAGGGTGACAAGATTGGCTTTTTCGATTCGCCGGCGGTCCTGGATAAGCTTTTCCCCCTCCTTTTTCCATTTAGGCCAGTTGAACGCAATAATAAATCCTTCTGAATAGAGTTCGTAGATAAATTCGCTGATAATGTCGTTGTAATTATAAGCAAGCAATCCTTCCTGGCTGACTTTTTGCCAGTCTCCGGGACGGATGTCCTTTTTTTCAAAGACAGGCAGATACTTCAGCACAGCATCCAGATTTTTTGCTGTCAGATGAGGTTCCATAATGAAAATTCTCAAAAATTTTATTAAAAATGTAAAGCATAAACTGATAGAATAAAAACACTTAAGCTAAAAGAAACGCACGGGAGGCTGCAAAATGAAAAAAAGGACTCTTATTATCGGCAGCTTTCTTGTGATTTTCCTCTCGATCCTTTTTTTTAAAAATACCATCCTTAAATCAATTATCATCAATGGAGCTGAGCTTATTACCGGCGCGCCTGTTGAAATGAAAGGGTTTTCTTTTCGATTCTTTCAGCAAAAGATCCGCATAAAGGATTTTTGGATGGGAAATCCTGAAGGATTCCCTGAAGAGGATCTTGTCGTTATTCCTCTCATTGAAGTGGATTTTGTTCGTTCGGCTCTGCTGAAGAAAAGAATACATCTGAAAAAACTTGTTATTGACATCGAACAGGTTGCACTTGTCAAAAGCAGGGACGGGCAGCTCAATGTCGATGCGTTGAGCTTTGTTAAAGCCGCTCAGGACAAAGAGGAGGAGAAAGATGAAGAGAAAAAGCCTTCATCGGAAATCCCCATGCAGATAGACCAGTTGACGCTCAGCATAGGAAAAGTGATATACAAAGATTACTCGGAAGGCGAAAATCCGGTGATTAAAGTCTATGAAATCAATATTCAAGAAAAAAGCTACACGAACATCAGAAGCGCCGAGACTTTAGCAGCGCTTGTTCTGACCGAAGCCATGAAGCCGACAGCTATTAAGGGGGCGGCCATATACGGAGCAGCAACAGTTCTGGGAGTTGGGCTGTTGCCCGTGGGGGCTGCTGCCGTGCTGATAAAAAAAGACAGCGCCAGTGCATACTTTGTTGAAGATTTTGAACATGTTTATTCTGCGGCCATCACCGTCTTAAAGACAATGGGCGAAGTGTCAGAACAAAACAGACAGGAAGGCGTGATCAGGGGCAAAGCAAGCGGGTGTAAAGTCACCATTGAGATAAGCGCTGATTATGATAAGACCGGCATTACGGTCTCCGCCAGGAAGATGCTCCTCCCTCAGCCGGAAATTGCAGGAGGGATATTACATGAGATATCTCGATTGTTGGAAAAAAATCCACAGGATTAAGGGAAGAGTTTAAGTTCGGTCGGTCGCGTTGCACGGGCAGGACGTCCCCCGGCAGGGATGGAGGAGAGGCCACTTAATCAATATTTAAAAAAAGAACAGACAGGAGGAGAGAATGCCCAATGATTCATTCAAAGAAGTGACGCGTCAGTCATGGTTCAGCCGGATTCGGGAATCATTCAAGGGAATCGTTATAGGAGCTGTTTTTATCGTCGCGTCCGTAGCCCTTCTCTTTTGGAACGAAGGCCGGACCGTGAAGCGCCATAAAGCTCTTGAAGAGGGCGAAGGGAGCGTTGTTTCCGTTTCCGCTGAACGGGTTGATCCTCAGAATGAAGACCGTCTTGTCCATCTTACAGGAGAAGCCGGAACAGATGATGTCCTGAAAGATGAAGAGTTCGGCATAGAGATTCAGGCCATCAAGCTGAAAAGAGTTGTCGAGATGTTTCAGTGGCATGAGAAAAGCGAGAAAAAGACAAAAAAAAATCTTGGCGGCAGCACGACGACTGAAACGACGTATTCTTACTATAAAGACTGGTCTGAAAGAAAAATCGACTCCGGTGATTTCAAGGCTCGGGAAGGGCATGAAAATCCTGAAATGAATTATCGGACCAAGGAGTTTCTTGCCCGACGCGTGAATGTTGGAGCATTTATTTTACCTGAAAGCCTTATTGAAAAGATAGATGCTTTTGAGCCGTATCCTGTCCTGGATTTTCAGGAAAATATACCTGACTACCTTAAGGAGATCCTTCAGATCAATGGAGACGGCTTTTACTCCGGAGAAGAGCCGGGTCGTCCCGAAGTCGGAGATCTCAGAATCCGTTTCCTTGTTGTCAAGCCGGTCGTGGTCAGCCTGATATCCCGTCAGGTCAAGAGTACTTTTGAGCCTTATACAGCAAAAAGCGGAAGCCGCATCGAACTTCTTGAGACAGGAGCTTTCAGCGCGAAGGAGATGTTTCAGGCGGCTAAATCTCAAAACAGGTTCCTCTTGTGGATCCTCCGCCTCGCAGGAGTTGTCGTTATGTTCATAGGCTTTTCCATGATGCTGAAAGTCCTTTCCGTACTTGCTGATGTCATCCCTTTTTTGGGAAGCC
>JAFGJP010000111.1 GCA_016929035.1 Candidatus Auribacterota bacterium
AATTCCGCTTCAGGGAATGTAGCGCCCGTGAGGATGTCTTTTAAGACAAAAAAAGCGTCAGAGAGATTTTCATTCAATACCGTATAGCTCAGCCCCAGGGCATTGTAGCCTGAAATGGGCGTGCAGCTGCCGCCGAGGATTTCAATTTTTTCTGCCAGCTGCTGCTGGTTCAGCTGAGATGTTCCTCTCATGAGCATTTGTGCTGTGAGGTAGGAAAGGCCTCCCTGATTTTTCTTCTCAAAAGCAGCTCCCCCTTTGAGGTAGATCATGATGTGCGTGGCAAGGGATTTTTCATTGCCTTTCAGGATAAGGCGGATGCCGTTTTCAAGAGCCACAAGTTCAGGGCGGTCTACATCAGGGATCGGAGTTTCCTTAATTTCATTTTTTTGGGTTGATTCATCTTTGTTTTTTTCAGGTTTCAAGACGGCGATTGTCAGGTTTTCTCTTGAAAGATAGTGTTTCGCCGCTCCGGCGACATCGTCACACGTGACGGTTTTCAGCGCGCTGATGTACGTTATGGGAAAATTGAAAGTTCCTGTCAGAAGAAAGCTGTTCGTATAGCGAAAAGCCTTATCAGAATTTTTTTCCATGCCGGCCGCATAATCAAGAGAGACTCTCTGGATGGCTCTCTGGATCTCTGTCGGATTGATTTCAGAACGCTTGATGGATTCGATCTCATCCAGAATAAGGCCGATGATGCTCTCCGGAGAATTGTCTCCGGGAAGTTCGAACTGGATGACAAAGACTCCTTCGTACTCCGGGGTATAGTTGAACGATGAAACGGAGCTGACAAGGTTTTTGTTCAGAAGTTTTTCCTGCAGGCGCGAGCTGGCTCCTCCGGCCAGCACCTCGGCCGCGATATCCAGCGGATAGAGGTCAGGATCATTAATTGAGCAGCTTTTGAATCCCATCATCACTTTTGTGCTGTAAAGATTAGGCTTTGTGAAGACTTCGGTTCTTTGACCGATGGAGCGCTGTATAGAAGAAAAACTGTTTTGAACAAAGAACCTGTTTTCTGTTTTTCCGAACAAGTCCTGTATCAGCGGCTTTAAACGTTCTGCGTCAACATGTCCGCAGACAGTCAGTATCATATTTGACGGCTGATAGGCCATGGCATAATATTCCTTGAGATCATTTATTGTCAGCGAAGAAAAGTCCTTTTTCAGGCCGATAATCGGGTAAGACAGAGGAGTTTTATAGTAATGAGTCTGAAAGAATTTTATAGAGAGGAACCGCGAGGGATTGTCATCGTTCATGTCCATTTCCCTGAGGATGACGTTTTTTTCATTCTCGAATTCCTCTAGAGTAAAGTTAGTCTGAAGGATCATTTCGGAAAGTATGGCCAGCGCTTTATCTATGTTTGCTACAGGAAGATGGATATAGTACTGTGTTTCCGTAAATGACGTGTGCGCGTTGACATACCCTCCAAGTGCCTTGACCCTTCGAGCCAGTTCCGTATCATTTTTATCCTCGGTTCCTTTAAACAGTAAGTGCTCAAGGAAGTGGGACACTCCTTTGCCGGTAAACTTTCCTTCTGTGACGCTGCCGGTTTTAACCGTGAGAAGGGCTGTGGCTGTCTGAAAGACCGAAGAAGGCGTTTGAATAAAGAGGACAGTCATGTGATTAGGAAGGGTATAGCAGTCAAAATTCAAACCGTTTTCCGGCTCCGCCGGATAGGCCAGGCCCAGAGCGAGATAAAAGATAATAATAAAATACAAAAAAATCTTCTTTTTATGGTGCATTTTCCTTATAATCCTTTAAAAATTTAAAGTGTTCTTTTAGTAGTATATACTACAAGGACTACAGGAGTCACGCGATAATAAGGAGGGAGAAATGGAAGAGCACTTCGAAAATATCAAAGATTCAAGAGAGATTCTTTTTATCAGCTTTGTTTCCATGCTGTACAACTCGGGCATACAGCAGCTTGGAAAGATCATGAATCCTGTTACAGGGAAGATCCATAAAGACCTTGTCGGAGTTCAATCAACAATCGAAATCCTTGAAATGTTGCGGGAAAAAACTCAGGGAAACCTGTCAAACAAGGAAAAATCGATGCTTGACTCGAGCATTTCCAACCTGCAGCTCAACTATGTCGAAGAGCTGGAATCAGAAGAGAAAAAAGAAAAAGCGGCTGAGCCTGAAAAAAAATCAGAACAGGAATCAAAGGATGAAAAGGAATGAAGTGGCTGATTTCCAGGATCGAGAAGGAATGCCGACAATGTCACCACGTTTTTCAGGACGGAGAGTATGTTTATTCAACGGTAGTTCTCAGAGATGATTCGGACGAGATGATCGAAACAGAACGGTCTGATTTCTGTTTAAAATGCTGGACATCTGCCGGGGTCAGGGAAAATCCTTTCTGGAAATGCCTTTTTACAGATAAAGAAGAAGAGAAGGCGCCCCAGCTTCCGGACAGGGATACGGTCATGGGTTTTTTCAGGGGACTTTTGGAAAGGGGCTCGCAGGACATTCCTGATGAGGAGAAAAGAGAGAACGAAGTCATGACCTACCTTCTTGCTCTTATGCTGGAGAGGAAGAAGAGGCTTCTTCTTTGCGAACAGGGGCGGGAGAAGGCAGAATGGAACAACCAGATATTTTATAAAGATTCCAGAACATCTGATATTTTTCAGGTGACAGTGCCTGAGCTGAACGAAGAAGAAATTAAATATTTTCAGGAAAAGATTAAAGCGCTGTTGCCTTTGCAGAATAAGCAGTCAGCAGTCAGAAAATCAGTTACTGATGGGCCAGAAATGGTTTAAAAAGCATGCAGGCTGGAATCCGGGCAGGCTCATGCTTTTTCCTTGACGGGAAAGAAAAATTGGCTTAAATTATGCTCTACATCCTTTGAAATTTTATAGTGTTGAATAAAGCTGCTATATTTTTATATCTATCACCATAACAAAACGTTGAGAGATAGTGACCACCATAAGGAGGCCATCCGATGTTGACCAGAGATAAAAATGAAGGGCACGAGCCTTTTGTCGCCGCAGAGGAAGGGCATAAGGAGACGATCATCTCTTCGGATGCTATTTTTAAAGGCTCTATAAAGTTCAGAGGCGTGCTTCGCATTGATGGTAAGTTTCAGGGAGACATCGTTTCTCAGGGAACGCTCTACATTGGAAAGACAGGGGAAGTCAAAGCTTCTATCAAGGCTGAAAGCGTGATTGTGGAAGGCAAGGTGAACGGAAATATCCAGGCCGATAACCGCGTTGAGCTGAGGACAACAGCAAAGCTTTTTGGAGACATCAAAGCCTCGAGGCTGGTCATTGAAGAAGGTG
>JAFGJP010000112.1 GCA_016929035.1 Candidatus Auribacterota bacterium
CCACCTACACGCCCTTTACGCCCAGTAAATCCGAACAACGCTTGCTCCCTCCGTATTACCGCGGCTGCTGGCACGGAGTTAGCCGGAGCTTCCTCTCCCGGTACCGTCAAGCATGTACATTATTCACGTACATACTTTTCTTTCCGAGTGACAGAGGTTTACAATCCGAAGACCGTCATCCCTCACGCGGCGTCGCATCGTCAGGGTTTCCCCCATTGCGAATTATTCTCGACTGCAGCCTCCCGTAGGAGTCTGGGCCGTGTCTCAGTCCCAGTGTGGCCGATCGTCCTCTCAGACCGGCTACCCATCGGAGCCTTGGTAGGCCTTTACCCTACCAACTAGCTAATAGGACGCGAGCCTCTCTACGGCCGGTAGCTTAAGTCAGAGGCCACCTTTAACAATCAGATAAGAAACCTGAAAGTATTATCCAGTATTAGCCCGCCTTTCGGCGAGTTATTCTCGAGCCATAGGCAAGTTACTCACGTGTTACTCACCCTTTTGCCACTAACCTTTGCATCCTTCACCCCGAAAGGATCCGGACACTAGGTCCGTTCGACTTGCATGCCTTATCCACGCCGCCAGCGTTCGTTCTGAGCCAGGATCAAACTCTCCAAAAAAAATTATAATCAGTGACTTGGAGGTCACTAATTGACGAGTGGTAGTGTGATAAACACATCACAGCATCGCACAATTTTCAAAGAACATATTGTTTAGACAAGCCGTTATTTTATCAGTGAAACGGCTTTTGTCAATACTTTTTTTCCAATATAAAAAATTATATTTTTTTACTGTTTATTCAATATGGTAACTTGTTTGAAAGCACAAATATTATATATCTATTTTCTATAAAAATAAAGGGTCATTTTTTCTTTTTTAGTCTGAGAAAATTTCTCTTTCCACAGCGAATGATCTGCCCTTCAACGGGAATCTCTGCCTGGGGGTCCAGCAGTTTTTCATCACCGACCTTGACCCCTCCCTGACTGATAAGCCTTCTGGCTTCACTGGCCGATGAGACAAACCCGGCATCTCTTAAAACCTTGACTATCCAGATTGTCTTTTCACTGTACTCCATCTCCTGGATATTTTCCGGATTCTCGCGTTTTGAAAAAACTTTCTCAAAATGTTTTGTAGCTTTCTCAGCTTTTTCTTCCCCATGAAATCGCTTTGTCAGGATATAAGCCAGCTCTTTCTTAGCATCCATCGGATGCCGCTTCCCTGCCTTTATTGCCTGCTTGAGGCTTTTGATATCTTCCCCTGTCGATTCCGTCAGCAAACTGAAATAACGCATCATCAGATCATCAGATATTGACATGATCTTTCCGAAAATATCATCAGGGGCTTCCGTGATGCCGATGTAGTTTCCCAGGCTTTTACTCATTTTTTGCACGCCGTCCGTCCCTTCCAGGATAGGCATGGACATCACCACCTGGGGGTGCTTTCCGTATTCTCTCTGAATATCACGGCCGACAAGCATGTTGAACGTCTGGTCTGTTCCTCCCATTTCGACATCCGTATCAATAACAACGCTGTCGTATCCCTGGATCAGGGGATAGAGGAATTCAAGAATCGTAATGGGAGAGCCTGAGCTGTAGCGCTTTGAAAAGTCATCCCTTTCAAGCATTCTGGCCACCGTGTACCTGGACGCGAGAGATATAATATCTGAAAAAGACATCTTATCCAGCCAGTCTGAGTTGTAGACAACTTTTGTTTTCTTCCTGTCAAGAATTTTGAAAATCTGATCCTGATAGGTTCTGGCGTTTTCCATGACCTGTTCTTTTGTTAAAGGTTTTCTGGTCCTGGATCTGCCGGAAGGATCACCGATCATGGCTGTAAAATCACCGATAAGGAAAACGATTTGATGACCAAGGTCCTGAAAGGATCTGAGCTTCTGAATGACAACGGTGTGCCCGAGATGAATGTCCGGGGCTGAAGGATCAGCCCCGTATTTTATTATAAGAGGCTTTTTTTTCTTTACGGAAACTTCCAGCTTTTTATAAAGTTCTTCCTCAGAGATAACCGCTTCGCACTTATCGACAAGAATCTTGAGCTGCTCTTTGGCAGGAAGACCGCTCTTCATCACTGTTCCTGGCTTTCACCTTCAGTCTTGCCTTCATCAGGAGATGTCAGATCGCTGAGCTCCTGATGTTCAATTCGCCCGAAACTTTCACGCTCCTTGCTGTCTTTGCTTTTATAGCTGTCCATCAGGAGTTCCTTGATGCTCAGGCCGATTTTTTTCTCACCAGCATCGACGTTGATGATCTTTGCTTCGACTTCGTCACCGACCTGCATGACATCTTCAATTTTTTCAACATGGCCGGTGCCCACCTGAGAAATATGAATAAGACCCTCGATTTTATCTCCAAGGTCGATAAAAGCGCCAAAATTCGTAATCTTCGTCACTTTTCCTTTGACAGACTGTCCGATATTATACTTCTTTTCAACTTCCTGCCAAGGATTCGGTTCCAGCTGCTTCAGCCCAAGCGCAATCCTCTTGTTATCAATATCGACCTCCAGGATAACTGCTTCGACAACATCACCTTTTTTGATAATTTCACTCGGGTGATTGATCTTTTTGGTCCATGACATATCGCTGATATGAATCAAGCCGTCAATACCTTCTTCAAGCTCGATAAACGCGCCATAGGAAGTAATGTTGCGTATGCGCCCGCTGATCTTGTCGCCGACTTTGTACTTTTCCGATGCTTTTTCCCATGGATTCGGTTCCAGCTGCTTGAGCCCAAGAGAAATTTTCTGTTGATCCTTATCAAGGTTGAGAACCATGCATTCGACATTATCACCGATAGCCAGCATCTCACTCGGATGATTGATGCGCCTTGTCCAGCTCAGCTCGCTGATATGGATCAGACCTTCAATCCCTTCCTCAAGCTCGACAAAAGCTCCGTAAGGCATGATATTGACAATGCGCCCTTTGATCCGGACACCCACGGGATACTTCTTGTTGATGTCTTCCCAGGGATTCTTTGTCTTCTGCTTGAGACCCAGGGAAACCCTCTCTTTTTCCTTGTCAAAATCAAGGACGACAACATCCACTTCATCACCGATGGCAAGCATTTCGCTCGGGTGAGAGATCCTTTTCCAGCTCATGTCCGTTATATGAAGCAACCCGTCGATGCCGTGGAGATCGATAAAAGCACCGAAATCGGTGATGTTTTTGACAATACCGCGAACAACATCGCCGGGTTTCAGCGTCTTGAGAAGCCTTTCTCTCTCCAGCTTTCGCTCCTCTTCAATGATCTGGCGACGGGAAACAACGACATTTTTTCTCTGGTAGCTGATCTTGATAATTTTAAATTCAAGCGTTTTGCCGATATAGGAATCCAGGTCTCTTGGATGCTTGATGTCGATCTGAGAGGCAGGTAAAAAAGCATCCATGCCGACGTCAACCATAAGACCGCCCTTGACCTTTTTATAGATCGTTCCCTTGATCCTTTTATTTTCCTCGCAGGCCTTGACTGTCATCTCCCAGTTGAGTATCTTGTCAGCCTTGCTTTTTGAAAGGACGATCATTCCGTTCTGGTCTTCAAGAGAATCGATGTAAACATCGATTTCATCTCCCTCCTGATACCTGGTAACGTCGCGGAAATCAGAAGCAGGAATATTGCCTTCTGATTTGAAGCCGATATCAACGAGAACCTCTTTGGGGTCAATCCTGATTATCCGGCCTTTGACAATAGAACCTTCATTGAAGGTCAGGTGCTTCTCGTTGAGAAGCTTTTCGAGCTCGTCCACCCCCTCCCCGACGATTTCTTTTGTGTCTTCAATTCTTTCTTGTGCTATCATTTTCTGTAACTACCTCCTAATAATATAGATTCGATAGATATGGCCTATCGTAGCTGCGTATAATATCAATTAAAAATGTATCTGTCAAAGGAAAAAAGATAAAAATTATAAATGTAAAATTTGAAATTTGAAATTGAAAGAAAGGTCTGTCTTACTTGCTGTCTTCCTCTAATATTTTTATCATCGTGCGGGCGATGTCCGTATCGAACTGGGTATTGGAGTTCTTTTCAAGCTCCTCGATGATCTTCTTTTTGCTGAG
>JAFGJP010000113.1 GCA_016929035.1 Candidatus Auribacterota bacterium
GACGGCGTGCCCAATCAAAGAGCCGCTGAACGGGCGCTTAAAAAAAGCACGAATCTAATGAAAATCCTCCAGTGCATCAACGAGTTCAGAAAAAAGGACCCAGCAACGCCCGTGGTCCTTTTTTCTTATCTGAATCCTGTATACAGCTTCGGATACGAGAGCTTTGCCCGCAGGTGCAGAAAAAGCGGCGTGGACGGCTGCCTTTTTGTGGATATGCCTTACGACGAGGAGCTCTTTCTGCAAAGGAAGCTCAGGGGAAAAGGGGTTCATACGATATTTCTCGTTGCGCCAACAACAGAGAAAAAGAGGCTTAGCGATATTGCCGGCAAAACAAAGGGATTCCTTTACGCTGTGAGCAGCCTTGGGGTTACGGGTCTCAGAAAAAATTTTGAAAAAGGCTTTTCGTCTTATATCCGCAACATCCGTAAATACTGCCATCATCCTCTCTGTGTAGGTTTCGGAATATCTTCCCCGGATATGGCAAAAAAAGCATCAAGATACGCGGACGGCGTTATTGTCGGAAGCGCTGTTGTCAGCCGGATTGAAAAAAATCTTTCCCGGAAAAAAGACATGAAAAACGATATCATGCGGTTCGTGCGAAGCATCAGAAAAGCTCTTTCATGATATTCTGATGAACCCGTCCGTTCCCCTGATACCCTGTGATATCCTGACCATTTATATCTGATCGATGAAATGCCCCAGCTTTTCCTTCTTTGTCTTAAGATAATTCAGATTGCTCTGATTGATATGGACCGGCATCTTGACCCTTTCGGCGATTCGAAGCCCATAGCCTTCAAGACCTATGATTTTTTTTGGGTTATTGGTTATCAGCCTGATCTCATGCAAACCAAGGTCTCTCAGTATCTGTGCTCCGATGCCATAGTTTCTTAAGTCGGCTTTAAAGCCAAGCCTGTGATTTGCTTCAACTGTATCAAGCCCTTTGTCCTGAAGATGATAGGCAAGAATCTTATTTCTCAGACCTATGCCTCTCCCCTCCTGCCTCATATAAAGAAGAACTCCTCTTTTTTCATCCGAAATCATCATCATGGCTTCCTGAAGCTGCTTGCCGCAGTCGCATCTTCTTGACCGGAGAACATCCCCTGTCAGACACTCTGAATGAACGCGGACAAGAACAGGGCCTCCTCTTATGATATCTCCCATGACAAGAGCCAGATGAATGTCGGTATCGGTTAATGTCTTGTACAGAAAAAGCCTGAACTCGCCGAAATCCGTCGGAAGATTTGTCTCAATGATCTTTTCGACAAGCTTTTCTTTCTGACGCCTGTATTCGATAAGCTGAACGATGGTGCAAATCTTCAATCCGTGTTTCTGTGCAAAAGGAACAAGGTCTTTCAATCGGGACATCGTGCCGTCATCATTCATGATTTCGCAGATAACTCCGGCCGGGGAAAGCCCGCTTATCCGGGAAAGGTCAACAGCTGCTTCCGTATGACCGGCCCTTTTTAAAACGCCTCCCTCTCGCGCGATCAGAGGAAAGACATGTCCGGGCTTGACAAAATCATCAGCTTTTGAGTCCGAATCGATGAGTTTTTTAATTGTCAACGACCTGTCATAGGTTGATATCCCTGTTGTCGTGCCTTTCGCCGCATCAACCGATACCGTAAAGGCTGTATGGAGGGCGTCTGTCGGGGAATGAACCATCTCCTCAATACCCAGCTTTTTGAGGCGCATATGTTCCATTGGAACACAAATCAGTCCTCTGCCGTATTTTGCCATAAAATTGACTTTTTCAGGAGTGATCGCCTCTGCCGAACAGACAAGATCTCCTTCGTTTTCCCGGTCTTCATCGTCAACGACAATAATTATCTTTCCTTCTTTATATTCTTTTAATATGTCTTCAATCGGACTGAACGGCATAAGACCCTTCTCCTGCGGGCTTCCAAAATTGAAAAAACATGTTTTTGTAAAGAAGCGGGTATAATTTTATATAATAATATCATTTTGTCACTATATTTTTTCTTTACCGAACTCCTCTTTGCTGTTATATTTATAAAACATTAAAATGATACGGTTAAACTATACGAGGAGGTTCTTCCATGTCTAACTTTGAAGGTAATTATATTGTAAAAAATTACAAGTTTGCCATTGTTTTAAGCCGCTTTAATGACTTTATTTCCAAAGCGCTTCTCTCTGGAGCAAAAGACGCTCTCATCAGACACGGAGCTTCCGAAGACGATATTGACACATTCACTGTTCCCGGCGCTTTCGAAATCCCCTATGCTGCCAAACGGCTTTCTGAATCCAGTAAATACCATGCTGTCATCTGCCTTGGAGCGGTTATCCGGGGTGACACACCTCATTTTGACTACATCAGCTCAGAAGTCTCAAAAGGCGTCGCCTCTGTCGCCCTTTCTTCGAAAAACCCGGTCATTTTTGGTGTTTTGACAGTCGACTCTATCGAGCAGGCTATCGAAAGAGCAGGCACCAAGGCCGGCAACAAGGGTGAGGATGCGGCTTTAGCGGCTATTGAAATGATAAATCTCTTTAAAAGCACTTAATTGATTTTTAATCGCTCTTATGTTCTTTTGACATCAGGAAAAACCGCTATGGAAGGGAAAAGAAGAAAAGCCCGAGAAATCGTTCTCCGGCTTCTCTACAGCATTGAGATCAACCCCAAAGCCCCGCAGGAAGCTCTTGAAGATTACTGTCTGGTCCAAGGCGTTGATTCTGTTGATCCATTTACAGCTGATCACTTCAAAGGCATTATCAAGGAAAAAGATAAAATCGACGGCTATATCAAAGCCTATGCCCAAAACTGGAAAAT
Source organism: Candidatus Auribacterota bacterium (assembly GCA_016929035.1). GTDB lineage: Bacteria > Auribacterota > JAFGBW01 > JAFGBW01 > JAFGJP01 > JAFGJP01. The sequence continues at coordinate 2,786 of JAFGJP010000113.1, forward strand.
CGAGCGTATCGCTCTCATCGATAAGAATATCATGCGCATAGCAATATATGAAATGCTGACCATGCCAGACATTCCGCGTGTGGTTTCCATCAATGAAGCCGTGGACATTGCCAAGAAATATTCCACAAAAGACTCAGGCAAATTTGTCAACGGCATTCTTGATAAAATCAACAAGGATCTGCACTGATCTCTTTGCCGTCTGAACAAAAATACATTTGTGTATTTTTCCGGTGGAATCTCGCCGAAGCATCTCAGCGGATTATTCGCGGACTTTTGTCCATGGCTTTCTTGCGGAGGCGGGCAAATGACAGACAGGATTCAGGACGTCGTAATAAAAGTCGCCTTTCTGAAAACAGGCGCAAGGCTTAATATTTATGGAAAAAGAATTTGCTGACCTTCACGTTCACACGATTTATTCTGACGGAACATTTCCGCCGGAGGCGATCATCGCAGAGGCGGCAAAGTGCGGGCTGAAAATTATTTCTCTGACCGATCACGACACAGCTGACGTCTACCTTGCTGAGGGCATCCAGAGCGTCTCTTCCCGATACGGTGTGGAAATTATTCCAGGCGTTGAATTCAGTGCTGACTATTACATGCAAAGCAGGCATCTCATCGAGGTCCATGTTATTGGATATTTCATTGATATTTTTGATCAAAAGCTTAAGGATTACTTCAGGGAGTATCAGGAAATGCGCTATCTCCGGGCACAGGCCATATTGAAAAAGCTCAACGCGATGAATATCCCGCTTCAAATGCAAGACCTGAAAAAAGAAGTGAAAAAAAA
>JAFGJP010000114.1 GCA_016929035.1 Candidatus Auribacterota bacterium
ATGATGAAAGCTTTTTTTGACAGATCAAGCCACTTTATACACTGCAGGCGTTTACTGGGAAAATTTGTTGCCGGTGCCGTGACATCAGGAAGCGGGCATGACAGTGATGTATTGGATTATATGAAATATTATGCTCAAACATGCTCTGCACAGTTTACCGGCGGAGTCTCTTCTCGTGCCTCGAATATTAAAGAAAAGATGCAGGATGCTTTTCAGCTGGGAAAAAACCTTATCTCTGATATCCGTGAGAAAAAAGAATATCCTGAACAGATGCAGGTCATCGCCAGGCATGCAAAGCATTTTCGAAATGTCATGGAACTGATGAAAAACGAGTGGGTGAATGAGTATCAATACTGGAAAGAAAGAAACTGGCTCTGATCATATCAATGCCACAGCTAGCCACGAAGAACCACGTATAACCTAACAACAATCACCTAAAACCTTTTTCTTTTTTTATCGTGTATCTTGTATCCTGCATCGTGTATCTACTCTTTTTTTAACGGACCTAACGGACTAAACCGGCTAAACGGGCAAAACAGACCAAACGTTTCTTGACGCATTTAAATCCAGGGTATAGGATTATGTTCTAATTAAAACTCCGGATTGTCCGGAAAAGAAGGAGGAAGACGAGATGAAAAAGATGCTGCAGGAATTCAAAGAGTTTGCCATGCGCGGCAATGTGGTGGACATGGCTGTCGGTATCGTTATCGGCGGCGCGTTCGGTACTATCGTCAAAAGCATGGTGGCAGACATACTGATGCCGCCGCTTGGCCTTTTGCTGGGAGGCGTTGACTTCAGCAATATATTTGTTGTCCTCAAGCAGGGAGCAGAAGTCGCCGGACCTTATGCCTCTCTGGCCGATGCTCAGGCAGCAGGAGCTGTGACGCTGAACCTGGGTGTTTTTATTAATACGGTTATCAGCTTTATTATCGTTGCCTTTGCCATTTTCATGCTTATCAAGGGGATGAACAGGCTGCAGCGCAAAAAGGTGGAAACACCGGCAGCGCCGACGACAAAAGAATGTCCGTACTGCCTGTCATCTATTGCTCTCAAGGCTACACGCTGCCCGAACTGCACATCTGAGATCAGTTAATATAGCCACAGAGACACAAAGGCACAGAGAAGAAAGTAAGTAGTAAGTGGTAAGAAGTAAGGAGCAAAAAGAAATTTGAAGTTTAAAATGTGAAATTTGAAATTGTAAAGCAAAAAGAAAAAGATATTAGCCGCGAAGAACGCGAAGGACCGCGAAGGGAAAACAGGTTTGCGGTTATAAAAGCCGGTTTTTGGTTTTTTGTTATTAGTCATTAATTGTTTTTTTTGCTAAAACCTATAACCCAGAACCTGAAACCTGATTTAACCTATCACCTGCTTAACAAGGGAGGCGACATGGCGGAAAGCAGCACGAATAAAAGGACGACGATCATTCATAGAACACAGAAGCCGGTGCAGGACCTCATCCAGCTGTTGGGGGAGATCGAGATCACCATACGTGAGCTGACGCTGATTCTGGTAGACTTAACGCCAAGCCGGCATATCGGCGCAGGGGGAAAGGAGAAACCAACAGCCAAACAGCTTGAGATAAAAAAGCAGATCGAAGCAGCCCAGAAGCGCTATAATGCGGTGCTTAAGCTTCTTATGAAAGGATAAGAAGCGGTAGTGAGTGGCGCGTTGTGAGTTCTGAGTGAAAAGAAATTGAAGTTTGAAATTATAGGAAAGAAAATTTTATTCACCACAGAGGGCACAGAGAACGCAGAGAAAAGCAGTAAGTGGTAAGTAGTAAGAAGTAACTGCAAAGAAAGCAGCAATGCGTAATGAGTAGTGGGTCGTGAGTGGTGAGTAAAAAAACAAGTTTTGGGTTCTCGGTTTTAGATTTTTCATAGCACCTGATTCTTACCCTGGCCCTTACCCCTTTTATCACCGCGTTTAATTTTGCGTAACAAGATTGTGGAGAATATGAAGAGAGAAGATTATTCGTATTTAACGTTTTTTAGAAAAGGATTTTCTTTGTAGCTGTCTTTTATTTCTTCCCATTTGGATGCTTTTTCTTCTTCTGAAGGGATATGTTCCAGTATATTGATGATTTCGATAGCTTCTGTAAAATACTGTTCTTCGTTATATTCCATAAGAGAATGTCTTCCCATGCCTGAATAGAAGTAAAGGTTCTTATCTATTTTCTCGTCTGAAAAATCCTGAAAGTCGGCATTTCCGCCGTCAAGAAAATTTGGGCTGTATTGAAAATATTTCTGAAGAGTTTTTGATGTATATTCCGGACGCGATATCAAGAACAGCCAGTAGGAATTTCCTTTTTTAAGTTCAGGTGCCTGAAATTCAGGAGCGAAAGCATACACAAAAAATATAGTATCACCTGCTTTTATGCTGTCTCTTTCTTCTACTTCAAAACGATATTCCTTTTTTAGGATTTCTTTCACTTTGACTTCCAGAAGAAGAAAACCAGGGAGCATTCTGCCGATGGCATTATGATCTTTAAAAATTGACGACTTGATTTCATCAGCTTTTTCGTTAATAGTTTTTTCTTTGCTGAATTTAGCAGCAAGAACACTGACTTCTTCCAGTTCGCCTTTTATAATAATATGAGACGGATAATAAAAATCTTTTTGTATATCCCTTGGAAATACGTACATCATGCCCGGGGATATTCCTGGTAAAATTGCTGTGAAAAAGATTATTAAAGTTAAAAAAAATAAATTCTTTTTTATAGCTTTCATTTTTTATCCTTTCTCCAGGCAATAGAACGTGTAGAAGCCTTTATTGATGACCGTAAAATAAATCCGTTTGTCATCATGTTGAAATGTGCTTAAATTTCCCTGGAATTCCTGGCGCCAGACGATCTCGCCTTTATCGATATCAATAGCGTTAAGGTAGGATGGTTTATGGAATTCTCCGGTATCCCAGTCATAATCCGCATAAGATATAACATAAAGCGTATCGCTCAAATATTTCATGTTAGATGAAGGGTCAAGCCTGAACCGCCATTTGATGGTTCCGTCCTTTGTGCTGATACAGATGAGGTCTTTCTCTAGTGTTCTAATAAGAAGGTTATCTTTCAGAAGCCTCATGAAGTGGAAGGATTCTGCATCGAGTTCTCTCTCCCAGATAACATGCGAGTCTTGGGCATCAAGAGCCATGACTTTTAAAGGAGTATCAGGGTAAGGTTTTTTGGGCGGAGGAATATCTTCTTCGTTACGATACCTTTCATGCGCAGGCTCAGGTTCCGGCGGAGCGATCCCGCTGTAAAGAGTGGCGCTCTCAGGTGCAGGGGACTTGACTGTGTAAAGGACGCCTTTATCATGAATAACAGGAGAAAGGAACCCGTCGGATTCCTTCTGGGACGTGATGCTGCCGGTCTTGAGATCAAGGGTTATAAGATAGCTTTTATCTTTCCATTTGCCTTCATCAAAATCCCAACGGCCCCATGTGCTGACATATGCGTATTTATCGCCCGGCTCTATAAGGGCAGGAGCTGAAGGCGTGGTGGTTTCCCATAGGGTCGTACCATTGGAAGGGTCTACTTTATATATGGTGTTAGAGTAGTGGTCTAATCGAAAACCTCTTTGCCTCAGGTCCTTTTTATAATCCACCATTATGTAAGTCAGCTCATCTGCCCATCCGGTTCCGTAATAAAGATCTCCTTTTATGTTTACCGGCTTTGGAAATATTTCATCTTCAGACACATGTTCCCATTTGATAACGCCTGTTTTTGGGTCGATCATGACAACTCTGTGATTATAAGTGAGTAAAAGAAGGTCTGGATAATTTTTCAATGAGAACCATTCATTGTTAAGCTCTGTATTCCAGAGGATTTTTTTCTTATCCATATCGAACTTTAAAAGTCTTCTAAGACTTCTCCACGATTTGTCTTTTGTGTATCTTACATAAAGATAGCCATCTATAAGCCATGCGTCATGATTGAATCCATTTGGAAGGGGAGTGGAAGATATCCTTGAGCCGTCTTTTATATTATAAATATCAACATTGATAATATTTTTTGGCTCAGGTTCTTTTTCTTTGCCAGGTTCCGGTTCTGCCTCTGCCATGGGAACTTTTCTAAATACCATCGTTTTATTTCCCTGGAAAACGCGGATAGAGTTGTGATCTTCTTTATTCCTCCAGATGATCTCACCTGTTTTTTTATCAACAGCTCCTGTCCCGTCATGAAAATCAACTAGGAGAATATTCGGCTCAATAGAGTTGACGCTTGTCCAGTACCAGACTTTTTTCTCTCCAGGTATATTCTCTATGATCTTCCAGGCGACTTTTAGCGGCGGCTTAAAAACGTTTTTATCTTTCAACTCTGGTTCTTCAACAGTAAAGTCCGATTGTTTAGGTTTTTCGCTTTCTATCGGCTCTGCCGCCTTTTCAGCTGTTTTTATGTGAGCTTTTTTCGTAAAAAGGGCAAAGGCTGTTATGATGCCGATGACGACAAGAATCGCTGATATCCATAAAAGAGCTGATTTTTTTGGAATTCTTTTTTTCTTTTCCTCTTTTTTCAGCGCTATTGTTCCCTGTTCCAGTGGTTGAACCGTCTCAGGTGAAAGTTTTTTTAGCTCAGATAAAAGCAATCCGGCTGAAGCAAACCGGTCCTCCGGATTTTTGGCCATCAGCTTTTTCACGATCGCATCAACAGCATGCGGGATGTCGGGTATGAGCTCCTGAGGAGATCTCACCGGTTCATTGATATGCTTATAGGCAATAGAAAAAGGCGTGTCTCCTTCATAAGGAGTTTTTCCTGTCAGCATCTCGAAAAAACAGGCGCCGAGTGAATAAAGGTCAGCGCGGCTGTCAACATCCTTACCCTGTGCCTGCTCAGGCGACATGTACCCCGGGCTTCCCACCATCATGCCTGTCATGGTCAGCCGAGTGTCTGTTGCCGCGCGCGCTATGCCGAAATCCGTGAGAACCGCCCGGCCGCTCTTTTCAATGATGATATTTGGGGATTTGATGTCCCTGTGGATGATGCCCTTTTCATGAGCGTACTGGAGGGCGTCGGCTATCTGGATCATCACAGAAACCGCTTCGTCAGGCGTGAGCCTTCCTTTTTGTTTGATGATGTCTTTCAGGGTCTTTCCTTCAAGAAGCTTCATGGCAATAAAGTATGTACCCTCGTATTCGCTGACATCGTGGATGGTGACAATGTTCGGATGGTCAAGCCTGGCTGCTGCGCGGGCTTCCCGTAAAAACCGCTCCACAAGCTGGCTGTCCTGGGCCAGGCTGGAGGGAAGCACTTTGATAGCGACTTTTCGGTTAAGGGATGTCTGGTGGGCAAGGTAAACAACGCCCATTCCACCCCTTCCCAGCTCTTTTTCTATTTTGTAGTTGCCAAGTGTTTTCCCTATCATGACTTGCATTTAGATTAGGTGAAAATCGCTCGAAATTCAAGGACAAGTTGGAGCAAAGCTTAGCCACAGAGACACAAAGGCGCAGAGGAAGAGGTTTTTGATTCGCCTTCGGCGAAACCCTTCGCGTCCTTTTGTGTTTTTCTCGGCTTATTTTTTTTGTTGTTTTTGCTTTTTAAACAGTCTTTTCTCCTGATTCCCTGATCTCCTGGTATCCACTCCCTGGTTTCCTGGTATCCTGATTCCCTCTTTTCTGTCTTCTCTTTTTTTATCCTGCATCGTGCATTTTCTTTGCCCTGAGCGAACGAAGTGAGTCGAAGGCTATCCTGTATCTTGCATCTTTTTTTGTTGGTCACAAAAAAGGACATCACTTA
>JAFGJP010000115.1 GCA_016929035.1 Candidatus Auribacterota bacterium
ATATAAAATATTAACGAATTTACTATAAATTTTTTAATGCAGCAATTTCTATTCCACTGTAACGCTTTTAGCCAGGTTACGCGGTTTGTCAATATCGCAGCCTTTGAAACGGGCTATGTGATAAGCGACCAGCTGAAAAGCGATGATGTTGATTATAGGCGACAGTTCTTCAATTGTATGAGGAACATAAATAACGTCACTGGAAATAATCTTAACTTTATCGTCACCTGCTGTAGCCAAGCTGACGATAAGTCCTTTTCTCGCATGAACTTCCTCAATATTGGATATCATTTTGTCATAGACCTGACCCTGCGTGGCTATGCAGAATACCGGGAAGTTCTGGTCAATAAGCGCAATAGGTCCGTGCTTCATCTCACCGGCCGCATACCCTTCCGCATGCATGTAGGAAATCTCCTTGTTTTTCAAAGCGCCTTCCAGAGCTGTCGGATAGTTGAAATGCCGTCCAAGATAAAAAGCACCTGGGTATCTGTAATACTTCTTTGCGCACTTCCTTATCTTTGGCGCGTCATCAAGAACACTACCGGCTTTTTGAGCGATCTCCTTCAGCTCCTGGAAGATAAGCTCTTTGTTGAGACTTTTGTCCTCGCTGCGCAGGTGGCTTAAATAAAGAGACAAAAGGAATATCGTCAAGACCTGGCTGGTGTACGCCTTTGTGGAAGCAACGCCTATTTCAAGGCCTGCATGAGTATAGACTACGCCGTCGCTTTCTCTTTCAATCGTCGAGCCGGCAACATTGCACAGCGAAAGGACTTTTGATCCGTTCCTTTTCGCTTCTCTGAGAGAGGCAAGGGTGTCAGCGGTTTCCCCTGACTGAGAAATCGAAATCACAAGCTCTCCTTTTCCAAGCTTGGGCCTCGTGTACCTGAACTCGCTCGACAGTATCACTTCAGCCGGCAGATCAGTAAATTCTTCGATGTAGTATTTTCCCAGAAAGCAGGCATGATAAGCTGTGCCGCAGGCAGTAAGGTAAATACGCCTGACCTTTTTCAGATAAGATCTGGAAAGCTTAAGCTCTTCGAAAAATATCTGCTTACCCCTTATCCTGTGCTGAACAATTTTTCTCAATATCTCCGGCTGTTCATTGATCTCCTTGAGCATAAATGTATCGAAACCCTTTTTCTCAGCTTTCTCAATATTCCATGTGATGGTCTCGAGCCTGGCTTCGATCTCATTGCCCTGAAAATCAAAAATATTCATTTTACTGCCGTCAGAAATAAAGATCTCTCCATCATTAAGGTAGATCACATTTTTCGTGTGATGGATCATGGCCGCAATATCGCTCGCGATATAATACGCGCCTTCCATTATTCCAACGATCAGCGGTGAATCCATCCGGGCAGCATAAATCCTTTTCTCCGGATCATTTCTAAAGATCACGACTATGGCGAAGCTTCCTTCCAGCTTGTTGACGGCCTTGATGAACGCGTCCTGATAAGTCAGCGAATTCTTGAGCTCTTCGGCTATAAGATGCGGTATGACTTCCGTATCTGTTTCTGATACAAGCTTATACCCTTTCTGCTTCAGCTCCTGCTTGAGGGCAAAATGGTTTTCAATAATCCCATTGTGAACGACGGCGATAGTATTACGGCTGTCGACATGGGGATGGGCATTTGTCACGTTCGGCGCCCCGTGCGTAGCCCATCTTGTATGGGCGATACCCAGGCCGGTTGAAACGGAGATCTGGCTGATGGAATCTTCCAGGCTTTTGACCCTGCCTTTGACCTTTTTTATAAAAAAATTTCCCTGCGCGTCAATGCACGACGTGCCTGCTGAATCATATCCCCTGTACTCAAGGCTTTCCAATCCTTTGACAATAAATGGAAGCGGTTTTTCTTTTCCGACATAACCGATTATGCCGCACATATGATTTCTCCTGATTTGATGACTGTTCTGATTCCCAGATTTTGATCCAGTATGACAAGGTCTGCTTTTCTTCCCGGCCTAATGCTGCCATAATTTTTTTCTTCTCCGAGAAAAACAGCCGGATTCAGACTGGCGCAGCCCCATGCCTTTTCCAGATCCATCCCCATATTCTTTATCACGTGTTTCAAAGAGCTCAAAAGAGAAGATCCGCCACCGACAAAGTTATTCGAGCTGTCCACATATCCTCTGCACCCCTGCAAACCCTTGATTACCTTGACTTTTTCAGGACATACTATACTGTCAGAAACAATGATTATGCGGTCTCTGTGAATATTTTTAAAGGCGATCTGCAGAGCTTCCGGAGACGAATGCAGCCCGTCTGCTATCAGCTCGACATAAACATCCCTGTCAAGGAAAGCTGCACCGATAAGACCGACTTCCCTGTGATGGAACGGTGTTATCCGGTTATAAAAATGCGTAATGCCGCTGGCTCCGGCAGAGAAAGCACGCCGGCTCTCGGAACAAGTCGCAAGCGTATGCCCCAGCATGACACGAATGCCCCACTGAGAGAACTGCCGGATGTGCTTCATGGCCGATCTTAACTCCGGGGCTACAGTGATGATGCGGATAATATCCCTGTATTCTCTGATCAGGCGGACATATTTCGTGTCGCTAAAATCCGTCAATAGCTTTTTATCATGCGAGCCTCCCTGCTTTTTATTAAGAAACGGCCCCTCCAGATTGACTCCCAGAACAGACGTTTTTCCGGTATTTCTCCTTAAATAGCCTCTGTAAAACTGCAGATTTTTTTCAAGAAGAGAAAAAGGAATAGAATAAAACGTCGGCAAAAATCCCGTTACGCCCTGGCAAAGAAGGCTGTTTTCCATCTTTTCAAGAATGGCCTCAGTGGCTTTCGACGAATCAGCGCCCCCTGTTCCGTGAAAATGGATGTCTATCATCCCGGGCAAAAGCAGATTTCCCCTTCCATTGATAATAGCAGCCTCTTCCCCTAAAGACGGCTTTTCAGGATTCCTTGAAAAATCACACTTCTTTATCCTGCCGTTCCTGATGAAAACGGTTCCTCTGCGAAATCCGTTCTCCTGGAAGACAGAAATATTTTTAATAACAAGATCTGCCATATTTATAAAACTATCCTTCTTTTTGTTCGGGCTAAACATCCCAGCACCGGGCCTGCGACAAAAAACGAACCGCAGACAAGAATGTTTTTAGCGGACTTTCGTCTCTTGCAGAACTCCAAAGCCTGCTGAATGTCTTCAATGACATTAACTTTCAGTCTTTTCCATCTTTTTTTTAGTTTTCTCAGCATTTCGTTCGGCCCAAGGGCCCTTTCCGAAAGGGCTCTGACAAAAATAAAATCATTCGAAAGCTTCCTGAGATGAGCGAACATCATCTGATATTTTTTATCTTTAAGAACACCAAAAATAATACACCAATCTCCTCGAATGTCCAAACTTAAAATGGTTTTCACAAGCGCACTGACCCCTGATGCGTTATGTGCGACATCAATGATAAAATACGGATTTTTTCTAAGGATCTGAAATCGTCCGGGGAGCTGAAGGCATGAAAGCGCTCTGCGGCATGCTGCAATAAAAGAATCTCTCGCCATGTCTTTTCCAACAGCTTCAAAGCAGGCTTTGATCGACAGAGATGCGTTCTTCGCCTGAACGCGGACAGGGCTTGGAACCCTGGCTTGAAAAAAAAGCCCTCCTGGATCATCCCTGTAAAAAATATTCTGATGAAATATGTCTTTTTCCAGAACATCCACTTGAAAATTCCTTTTAAGCTGAAAAAACCTCTTTGATCCAAAAACTTTTTTTCCCGGCACTTTCTCCAGCAAAGCCGGGGAAACGCTTGTGACAGTCTTTGCCCCTTTTTTCAATATGGCGAACTTTTCGCCGGCAATTTTCTTTATGGTATGACCAAGAAATTCTGTATGTTCTTTTGAGATATCTGTGATAACGCAGATTCGGGAAGGAAAAACATTTGTCGCATCAAGGCGCCCTCCCATACCGGCTTCGTAAACAGCCCACTCAACTCTTCTGTCTCGAAAATACAGAATGGAAGCCAGCGTAAGGATTTCGAAAAAAGTCGCCTCCTGAAGAAGAGGGTTCTTTGATGATTCCAGTTTCCTGTAAATCATTTTTATGTATTTTACAAAATCGGCATCGCTTATCTGTTTTCCCTGGACAGATATCCTTTCATTCACGGACAAAAGATGGGGAGAGAGATAGAGGCCGACTTTTTTTCCGCACGCCTCCAAAATTTTTGCCGCCATCATGGCTGTTGAACCTTTGCCGTTCGTGCCGGCGATGTGTATGACATGAAAAGGGAATCTTTTGATCTGAAATTCTCTTAGAAGTGCCTTTATTCGCACAAGCCCCGGCTTTATACCGCGCTTGGAATAGAGATCATTAAGAATTTTCGATGGGATTCCCGATGATTTCATGGCTAATTCTGTGTGCTTCGCATATGATTGAAAATACTTACCGCAGAGACGCGAAGGCGCAAAAAAGGTTTACTGGATTCCCGCCTCCGAAGCGGCAAGACCGCTGGCTTGTGCGGGAATCTTCTGCTTTCGTATGGATGACGCAAGAACTTTTTTCATTTTATTAACTTTGTCATACATGTGAAAACAGGGATTAACGAACAAAGAAAAAGATTAAATACAGAATTTATAAATTTAGATCCCCTTTGCGTCTCCTTCGACTTCGCTCAGTATGTCAAATGGTGAATGAAATCGAATCATTAGCGCTTTTGCGGTGAAATTATAATCATCCACGCACAGCATCTTTGTTATTCGGATATTTTGTGATTACTATTTTTTAACTGAACGAGTAGTGCTTCCTTATGGGCTTTTCGATATCCCAAACGCAATCCATCCCTTCC
>JAFGJP010000116.1 GCA_016929035.1 Candidatus Auribacterota bacterium
ACTTTTAATTATTAACTATTTTACTTTTATTGCTCTTTATTCATTGTTTTCAATTTTAAATTTGTAATTTTACATTATATTTTTTATGTACGAAGCTTACTGGAAATTAAAAGAAAAGCCCTTCAGGAACACGCCTGATCCGAAGTTCTTTTTTAACTCCACCCAGCATGAAGACGCGCTGCTGAAACTGACTTACGCAGCAGCAGAAAGCATGGGTGCAGCTATGCTGACCGGGGTCTTCGGATGCGGAAAAACCCTTATCGGCCAGGCTCTTCTCAGAGATCTCGGACCTGAAAGATACCGCCTGGCGTTTATCAACACGCCCCTTCTGTCAAGCCCTGAGCTTCTCCGTTCTATTGTCAGAAATCTGAAAAGCACAGAACTTCCCAGCAAGATGTCTGAACTTATGAGCGATTCTCTCCTTGAAATCCTGCAGGACGTCCTCATTAACAATATGCGGGACGGAAAAGAAACCGTCATTATCATCGACGAAGCTCACATCATCAAGGATGATAATATTTTCGAAACCCTGAGGCTCCTTCTCAATTTTCAGCTTCAGGATAAATTTCTTTTAACGCTTTTTCTCTTCGGACAGCCTGAGCTGAAAGACAAGATCAATAATTACAAACAGCTCGAGCAAAGGATAGCTCTTCGCTGCCATCTTGACCGGTTTGGAGAGAAAGAGACAGCGCAATATATCCTTCACCGGATGAAAGTCGCTGGAAGGGAAGACCAGGTCTTTACCCCGGATGCGGTAAAAATCATCTTTGAAAAGACCGGAGGCATACCCAGGCGGATCAACCACCTGTGCGACCTCTCCCTCCTGACCGGATTCGGAAGAAAAGCTCAAAACATCGATAGAACCATTATTGAGAGATCGACAAAAGAATTTGGTGAATGAAAGAAAAAATCGATCAAAGAATCCTGATTGTTCATGAGAAGCAGCCGATATCTTCTTATGTAGCCGCACGCCTGAAATCATGGGGGTGCAAGGTTGATACGACAGCGAGCGGCTACACCGCCATGGAAAAGATCGGCTATTATTCATATTTTGCCGTATTTATCTCTTCGACTCTTCCTCTGACAAACTACAGGGACCTGATCAAGCGCATTCAGAGAGATTACGCCGGGCTTTATGTCGTAGTCCTGGATTCAGAGAACAAGCTCACGGAAACAGAAGTGAAAGAATGCAACCTCGATTTCTACATCCCCGACCCCATGGACGATCATCTCCTCTCATCCGTCCTTTCCGAGATGGCCGGAAGGCGTCCTGATCTTGAAAAATATTTCGAAAACATCCCTCTTGTGACCTTTGATTTTGAGAGAATGGTCGGGAAACATCCCAAGATGATCGAGCTGTATAAGATCATGAAAAAACTGAGCCTTTCTTCCGTTACCGTTCTTATCCTCGGAGAAAGCGGCACGGGCAAAGAGCTTACGGCCAGAGCTATCCATTACTCGGGAGAGAGAAAAAACGGCCCCTTTGTGGCTGTCAGCTGCGCCGCCATTCCGGAAAATCTTCTTGAAAGCGAGCTTTTCGGTCATGAAAAAGGAGCTTTTACAGGCGCGGTGAACCAGAAAATCGGCAAATTCGAACAGGCTCACAGGGGAACGATTTTCCTGGATGAGATCGCCGAGATGAGCCCGTCTCTTCAGGCAAAACTTCTCAGGGTCCTTGAAGAAAACGAATTCCAGCGCGTCGGCGGCACAGAAAAAACCAAAGTCGACGTCCGCATTATATCAGCCACGAATAAAGACCTGTGGAAGCTGGCACAGGAAGGCGTGTTCCGTCAGGACCTCTACTACAGGCTTAGCGCCTTTCCTCTTCATCTGCCGCCCCTCAGGGAAAGAAAAACAGACATTCCTTTCATAGCCGGCCACTTCATAAAAAAACATCATAAACGGGCTGGAAAGGACCTCTGTCGCATTGATAAAGACGCCCTCGAAATACTGAAAGAGTTCACATGGAAAGGGAATGTCCGGGAGCTGGAGAATGTCATCGAGCGCTCTCTTGTCATGTGCGAAGACAACATCATCAGAGTCAAAGATCTGCCGGATTATCTTCTTGAAGTCGGCAGGCAGGAAAAAGAACATACGGAAGATGTGCTTGTCAACATAAAGCCCATTGAGGAAATCGAAAAAGAAGCCATGATCAAAGCTCTTCAAAAAACATCAGGAAACCAGTCTCAGGCAGCCCGCCAGCTGAAGATGAACCTGATCACGTTTTACAGGAAAATAAAAAAATACAATATTCCGGTAAAAGAGATAAAATCATAAAATTCTTTTTGCCTTGTGCCGATATGACTTAGAGAAGGATACTTTTTCAGGACATGAAATTTTCTTATGTAGGAAAAGACAGGACAGGGAAAAACGTTTCCGGGACAATAGACGGAAGCGACAGGCTTTCCGCTGCAGCAAAGCTGCGCGCAAGGGGCATCCAGGTGGCCAACCTGACGCGTGGAGGGGAGATCAAGACTTCAAGAGGAATCAGAAAAGTCAAGCCCATGATGCTGATGATGATGACGCGCCAGCTGTCCACGCTTCTTCGCGCAGGTGTTCCTATCGTAACAGCCATCCACAGCATTGTCACGCAAATCGAAGATGAAGATTTGCAGTCGGTCATGCAGAATGTGGAATCAGGGGTTAAAAACGGCCTTTCCCTTTCCAAATCCCTGGCCGGGCAAAGAGGTGTTTTTTCTGAACTCTACGTCAACATTGTCTTTGCAGGGGAATCAGGCGGCGTTCTGCCGGAAGTCCTTGCAAGGCTCGCCGACCTTATCGAGCGAGATGAAAAAATCCGAACAGAAGTCAAGGCAGCTCTCCGTTACCCGTTCATGGTCATCGGCGCTCTTATTTTTGCCTTTCTTTTCCTGGTCAACTTTGTTGTTCCCAAGTTTGCTATGATGTTCAGACAGTTTAAGATCGAGCTACCTTTGCCAACGCGCATCCTTATCGCTTTGAGCGATCTGATGGAAAATTACTGGATGTGGATGCTGGGGGGAGCAGCTGTTTTAGGATTTGCTTTTTACAGGTATAAAAAAACGCCTGGCGGCAAAAGGCGAATCGATAATTTTTCTCTTAAACTGCCAGCCATAGGCCCCCTGATCGTCAAATTCAACATGGCCCGGTTTGCCAGCCTTCTTTCCACGCTCATCAAGAGCGGAGTTCCTATTGTAACATGCCTGAATATTGTCAGAAACACTGTGGAAAATGAGATCATCAAAGAGGATGTCGACCTTATCATCAAAAGAGTCGAATCCGGAGAAGGGATATATGTTACGATGCTGGAAAGCAGTGTCTTCCCCAATCTTATGGCGAACATGGTCGAAATCGGCGAAAAATCAGGCGCCATTGATGAAATGCTTGTCATGATATCCGACCACTATGAAATGGAAACACACTATGCTGTCAAGGGGATGACAGCTCTTATTGAGCCGGTCATGACCGTAACAGCCGGAACGATGGTTCTCGGGCTGGCTCTTGCGATCTTCCTCCCCATGTGGGATATTGTCAAAGCCGCCAGGCAGTAAGACAGACTCAAGACTCCAGACACAAGACAATAAACGCAGGAAAAGGAATGTAACCACAGCAGAGCATAGAGAAAAAAGAATACCCATAGGACGAAGGACGTGTCATTGCGAGGAGCCTTGAACCCTACGTGGTTCATGGCGACGAAGCAAACTCAGTAAAAGGATATGTCTTCTGTTGGATCATTCTTTATCGTGACCTGACGGGATATGTTCACTGAAAAATAATTAGCAAGTCGGAGCAGAAAGACTGGGGGAAGTTTTTCGCTCCTGTCAATTTTTAAAGCAAAGATAACTCGCGAATCCGGTGGCTGCGGGTGGCGGGATGTGTTCACAAGCAGGGCGTCGAGCGACCGGAGCGGGCACGGTTCCTGAGCGAATGCGAGGGAGAGCGGAGGGAGCGAACCGAGTGCGGGCTTGCCTCGCCGGGGCAAGACAAACATCCCTGCTGTGAACATATTCCGCCAGAACCCGCTATAGCTATTAAAAAAAACTTCTCCCAGCCTTCCCGGACGTCCGCACAAACACAAAAAAACGATTTTTTTTCACCTGTCTTTTTGCTATATTACATAACTTATTAAAGTTTTGACAAAAACCCGTTAAAGCGGCATATTATTAAGGAGGAGAAAGACATGCGCGTCTACAATTTTAATCCAGGTCCTTCAACGCTTCCCACAGAAGTTCTTGAAAAAGTCCAGGCCGAACTTCTTGATTATCAGGGCAAGGGCCTTTCTGTCATGGAAATGAGCCACAGGAGTCCTGAGTTTTCCGATATTCTCGCCAGGGCCAAGCAGAATCTCCGGGATGTCATGAAGATTAACGATAACTATGAAATCCTTTTTCTTCAGGGAGGAGCAAGCCTGCAGTTTTTTATGCTTCCAATGAACTTCCTCTCTCCTGAAACAAAAGCAGATTACATCGATACAGGGTCATGGGCAAGCAAGGCCGTTAAAGAAGCCAGGCCATTTGGAAGCATCAACGTCATTTTCAGCGGGAAAAATGAAAACTATTCACGCATACCGTCTTGGAATAACCTGCCGTTTAGCGATGACGCTCTATACTGCCATATCACGTCCAATAACACCATTTACGGGACCCAGTACAAAGATTATGGAAATCCCGGAGGACCGAAGCTTGTCGCCGACATGTCCTCGGACATCATGACCAGAAGCTTTGATATAGAAAAATTTTCCATGATCTACGCCGGCGCACAGAAAAATCTCGGGCCAAGCGGAGTGACTCTCGTTATCATCCGCAAGGACTTCGCAGCGAAGGCCAAGTCTGATATCCCGACGCTTCTTCAGTACAAAACGCATATTGAAAAAGATTCTCTTTACAACACTCCTCCGACATTTGCCATCTATCTGGTCATGTGCATCACGGAATGGGCTGTGAAAAAAGGCGGCATCGATGCTCTTGAAAAAGAGTGCAGGGTAAAAGCCGGTATGGTCTATGAAACTGTTGACGGTACAGACTTTTATATCCCGACAGCCAGCAAGGACAGCCGCTCTCTGACAAACATCACGTTCAGGCTCAAGAATGAAGCTCTGGAAAAAATATTTATCGAAGAAGCCAAAAAAGAAAAGCTTATCGGTCTGAAGGGCCACAGGAGCGTAGGGGGGATACGCGTCTCCAATTACAGCGCCATGTCGCTGAAGGGCATCCAGACCCTTGTTGATTTCATGAAAGATTTTGAAAAGAGAAATACATAAGGAGGAAGTTATGCAAAAACTTCTCACTGTTTTTATGATCCTTGCCCTTTTAATCGCGGCTGGCGTTCTTTTTGTTTCCCAGCGATACGAAGTTGTTTTAACAAGTAAGGACAATATTATCGTTTTCGACAGGCTCACCACGTCCTTTATTGAAAAAAACGCCAAGGGAGAGTGGGAAAGAAAGCCTCTCAAGAAAGGGGAGATCTTTATGGGCTTTTCATCTGAAGATTCGGGTAAAAAACCGACAGGCATCACAACGCCTCAGCCCGAGCCGCAGCCAAAGCCCAAACCTGATCTGAAAATTTAGTCAGATGGTGGACAAATGAAAAATACGGAACGGAGAAAATATCAGCGTGTCGAGGCTAACATAAAGACATCATTCCACCCGAAAGGGGAAAACCAGTCTTACCCGTCTTTAATCATCAACATGAGCCAGGGAGGCATGCTTCTCAAGTCGGAGCGGGCTTTTCCTCTTGACCTCGTCCTTATGGTTAAAATCGTAAAAGGGCAGTTTTCACCCAAAGACCTTTTTATTCCGGCACAGATCAACCGCTGTGAGACCATATACGATGGTCAGCTTTATCACCTTGCCGTCGAGATCAAAAGAAACAAGAAGGACATCTGTGAAGCTGTCGACAAGTTTTACTTCAATGTGCTCGAGTGGAAAAAGAAAGACTCTGAAGAGAGACTAAAGAATTAAATTATAAATTTTAAGTTTGAAATGTAAAATTTGATATTGAACGAACGCTTCGCTGGATAATTATAAGATTAGCCACGAAGGGACACGAAGAGCACGAAAAAAAGAAAACAGGATATTTCACATTCGGCGAGTCAACAATAAAATAAATTCATTTCTTCTATATATCGATTTTATTTTCTTATTTATTTTGCAATCTCTATTCTTAATTCTTGCAGGTCAAAAAGAAATAAAACAATCTCTGTAGATTTTTCGCACGCATTGCGAATAAAAAAATCCCTCAGTGATCTCCTTTGACAAACTCAGGATTTAAAAATGGTGAGCAATGTCAAACCATCTGCGGTTAATTTATTGAAAGTAGCGCGTCAGCGCTCCTTAATTTTTAACTTTTAATTTTAAATTTTTAATTTACTTTTTTATTCCGCTTCCAGCCAGTTCCTGCCCTGGGATAATTTGACTTCAAGAGGAATGTCTATTTTAACCGCTTCAGACATTTCTTTTTGAATGACATCCCGCGATTTCTCTATTTCCTCTTCCGGAACCTCAAATATCAGCTCGTCATGCACCTGGAGAAGCATGCGGGATTTCAACCCCAGGCGCTGAAAGCTTCTGTCGATCCTTATCATGGCTATCTTGATGATGTCTGCCGCGCTCCCCTGAATGGGCGTGTTCACAGCCATGTTCTCAGCCGCAGAACGGATCCTTGGCTGAGAGCTGTTGATATCCGAAAGGTGGCGTAATCTTCCCATAATCGTACGGGAAAGCTGGGTATCACGCGTGGACTCCTTGAGCCCTTCAATAAACGACTTGACCTTTGGATGAGACAAAAAATATTCGTTGATAAAGGCGTTCGCTTCCAGATAAGGAATCCCGGTATCCATGGACAGCTTCCTAGGCCCCATTCCATAAATAATGCCAAAGTTGATGGCTTTGGCCTGTGTGCGGCAGGAAAGGGTCACATGGTCTTCAGGAATGTGGAAAATGAGCGATGCCGTCTGCGTATGGATATCTTTTCCTCTTTTAAAGGCATCGAGAAGTTTTTTATCCTTGCTCAGGTGAGCAAGAAGTCGGAGCTC
>JAFGJP010000117.1 GCA_016929035.1 Candidatus Auribacterota bacterium
CTGCCCCTGACCAGAACCTCCGGTGCCCGAAGCCTTGCATTATAATTCGACGACATCGAAAAGCCGTAGGCTCCGGCTGACATAACAGCTAAAAGTTCTCCCCGGCTAAGCTCAGGCATGCCTCTTCCCAGAGCCAGATAATCACCTGACTCACAAATTGGCCCGACAATATCGTACGTAGAGGCCGCCTCCTGGTCAGCTCCGCCTGAAGTCCTGACTATTTTGTGATAAGCTTCGTAAAGCGAAGGTCTTATCAGATCGTTCATGCCTGCATCAACAATAGCGAATTTTTTCTCCGGATTCTCCTTTATATACACGACTTTCGTTAAAAGGATACCCGCATTGCCTGCAATAAAGCGCCCAGGCTCAAGAAGAATCCTGAGTCCCGTTCTCTTTAAAAGAGGAATAAGCTTTTTTCCTATCTCGGCAGCTGTCGGAGGATTTTCCTCATTGTAAATGATCCCAAACCCGCCCCCGATATCAAAATAATCAACAGGAATGCCTTCTTTCTTCAGCCTTTCAATAAAGCCAATCATCTTTTCAATGGCCTTGACATAAGGATCGATCGTCGTTATCTGGGAACCTATGTGCATGTGCACGCCTTGAGGAATCAAACAGCCCATCTCTTTTGCTTTCCTGTAAAGCTCAAAAGCAGATATCATATCAATGCCAAACTTATTTTCCTTTTTTCCCGTTGAAATATACCTGTGGGTCTTTGGATCAACATCCGGGTTTATTCGGATGGCAAAGGAAGCCTTTTTTCCAAGCTTCTCCGCACTCCTTTGAAGCATTTCCATCTCCTGGGCCGATTCAACAGTAAAGGAATATATGTCCATTTCGATGGCCTCTTGCAGCTCGTCTTCCCTTTTTCCAACACCTGCGAAAACGCACTGGCTCACATCTCCTGTCGCCCTTTCAACACGCTTGAGCTCCCCGATGGATACGACATCAAATCCGCCGCCCATACCATGGATGATCTTCAAAAGACTCAGATTGGAACACGTCTTTACTGAGTAGCAGACAAGGCTCGGCACTGCTGAAAAAGCCTTCTTCAGCTTTTGGAAATGATCGGTAAAGGTCTTGTATGAATAGACATAAGCCGGGGTTCCATACCTTTCAGCAACATCATGGACTCGGACATCTTCACAATAAAGAAAACCGTCACCTTTGTAATGAAAATCATGCATCCGCTTATCCCTTCTGCTAAAAACACAATCACGAAAAACAAATTCAAATCAAGACTTATCGCGTATCTTGTATCGTGAATCGGATATCAGACAACTTTTTCGAGTTTTCTACCATCCGCCCTTAGCGATCAGCAGGCAGGGTTTTCGTCTACTTTAACTTCTTCTCCCACTTTTTTATTTCGCTTCTGACGTTCTTTCGTGCCGTCCCTCCGGGAACTTTTCTTGCATCCACCGACACGTCCACGCTGAGAATCCGAAGAAATTTCTGATCAAAAGACTTATGGAATTTCTGGAATTCACTGAGAGTCATCTCTGAAAAAGACTTCTCTTTTTCCTTCATGTACCGGACAATTTTCCCGACAATATCATGAGCGTCACGGAAAGACACCTTCTTTTTTACAAGATACTCGGCAATATCTGTTGCCAGCATGTGATCTGACATCTTCAGTGGAATTTTTTCCCTGTTGAACTTAAGCGCCTTGACCATCTCAGTAAAAACTTTCAGGCTCTTCAAAACAGTTTCAACAGAATCAAAAAGATGCTCCTTGTCTTCCTGCATATCGCGATTGTACGCCATGGGGAGGGCTTTCATAAGAGTCAGTATCTGAACAAGGTTTCCATAGAGACGTGCGGTTTTTCCTCTCACCAGTTCAGCAATGTCCGGATTGGATTTCTGAGGCATCAGGCTCGATCCAGTGCAAAACTCCTCCATGATCTGAATATAATCAAACTCCAGGCTCTTCCAGATGACAAGATCCTCTGCAAACCGGCTGAGATGCATCCCTGTAAGAGCGCAGGCAAAAATCACTTCAATAATAAAATCCCTGTCGCTTACGGCGTCCAGAGAGTTCGAACTGATCTGGCTGAAGCCGAGAAGTCTTGCAAGATAATCCCGGTCAACGTCTATCGTCGTTCCTGCAAGCGCCGATGACCCCAGAACCAGGACATCGACTCTTTTCCAGATTTCCATAAGGCGCTCTCTGTCTCGCTGAAATTTCTCAACATAAGCCAGGAAATAATGACCGGCACTGACCGGCTGGGCCTGCTGAAGATGCGTATATCCGGGAATCATGACATCAACGCTTTCCTCAGCCTTCCTGAGAAGTGCTTTCTGCATTTTCAGGATAGAGATAAGAATCTCTTTTATCTTGTCCTTGCAGTATAACCTCTCGTCAAGGGCGACCTGCTCGTTGCGGCTTCTCCCTGTGTGAAGCTTCCTCGCCACGTGGCCTATCTTCTTCTTAAGCTCTGCTTCAATATGCATATGGATATCTTCCAGATTATCTTCAAAAACAAGATGACCTCTGGAAATGCTTTCTTCAATTTTACTCAAAGCGCGGATGATCTTCTGCAGCTCAGGAC
>JAFGJP010000118.1 GCA_016929035.1 Candidatus Auribacterota bacterium
AGCACTCAATAAAGCGAGATCAGTTGTACCGGACCTTATCATTCTTGATCTTATGCTGCCCAAGATGGATGGATACAATATCTGTCGCATGTTGAAATTTGACGTAAGGTTCAAAAACATCCCTATTTTCATGTTTACAGCGAGATCTGGGGAGGCCGACAAAACTATGGGCGAGCAGATGGGAGCTGATGAGTATATCCCTAAAAGCGCATCCATGGAAGAGCTGGACGACCTGGTCGCGAAAATCAACCAGTATCTGCAGAAAGAGTAGAGAGGCCATGGCAGAACATAAAACATTAGGTAATCTTTTGATCGAAAAAGGAATCATCACCCAGGATCAGCTGAAAAGGGCTCTCAGTGAACAAAAAGTCAGCGGCAAACTGTTGGGGACAATCCTGGTTGAGCTGGGTTATGCAACAGAAGAGGATATTGCCAGCCAGCTGAGCGAACAGATGGGGCTGGCTTTTATCGATCTGACTACATACCAGGTCGACAAAGATATTATAACCATCATTCCTGAAAAAATTGCCAGGCGTTTTAATGCTATTCCTCTTTTTAAAGTCGGCAATATGGTCACAGTGGCTATGGAAAACCCCCTGGATATTCAGTCTGTTGATGAGATCAACCGGATTACAGGTCTTGAGATTCAGCCGGTTTTCGGCACAAAATCAGCCATAGCCAGCGCGATTGATAAATACTACGGCACAACAGGAGAGCTCAAGGAAGCGATTGAGAATATTCAGGAACAGCAGGAGCAGGAAGAAACGCAGAGGGTTATTGAGATCGACGAAACGCAGGAAAAGAAAGATTCTCCTGCCATAAAGCTGGTCAACCTGATCATCGCCCAGGCTGTCAAGGACGGGGCCAGCGATATCCATTTCGAGCCTGAGGAAAAGCAGTTTCGCATCCGTGCGCGCGTGGATGGCGTTTTGCATGAGATCGAGCCGTCGCCTCCGAAAAATCTTGAGTCAGCCATCATTTCCAGAGTCAAAGTCATGTGCAATATGAATATTGCCGAGAAACGCCTCCCTCAGGACGGGCGCATTAAGGTCAAGGTGGCGAGTAAAAGCGTCGACCTCAGGGTTTCCAGCTTTCCGACGATTCACGGAGAAAATATTGTCATCAGGATCCTTGACAGATCGAACGTTCTCATGGACATAGGGCAGCTCGGGCTTTCGAAAGAATCTATGGAAATTCTTCAGGAGATTATCCGCAGTCCGAACGGCGTGATTCTTGTGACAGGACCTACTGGAAGCGGAAAGACAACAACGCTCTACGCGTTCCTGTCGACGATCAACTCTCTGGATAAAAATATTCTTACCATGGAGGACCCGGTTGAATATCGATTGTCCGGCGTGAGGCAGTCGCAGGTCGATGTCAAGGCCGGACTGACATTTGCCGTAGGCCTGCGGTCGATTGTCCGGCAGGACCCGGATGTTATTCTTATCGGAGAAGTCAGAGATATTGAAACAGCGGAAATCGCCATTCAGTCAGCGCTGACAGGACATCTTGTGTTCAGCACGCTTCATACCAATGACGCTCCGTCGGCGGCCACGCGGTTGATCGACATGGGCGTTGAGCCGTTTCTCATATCATCGTCGCTCAAGTGCGTCGTTGCTCAAAGGCTTATCAGGCTTCTTTGCCCCAAGTGCAGGGAGCCGTACAAGCCGGACATGGAAATTTTAAAGAAACTTGATCTTTCTCCGACACGCGAGTACACGTTCTTCCGTGAGAAAGGTTGCGATAGTTGCAAGCAGACCGGTTATAAAGGGCGCATGGGGATTTTTGAGATTATGCTGGTCAATGATGAGATTAAGGAAATGATCGTTCACAAAGAATCATCCAACCGCATCATGAAAGCCTGTGTGGCTAACGGCATGAAGACACTCAGGCAGGACGGGATCAGAAAAATTGTCAATGGCGATACCTCTCTTGCAGAGGTGCTCAGATTAACATAGGAGGAAGGATAATATGGCCGGAGAGATGAAAAAAGGAAAGCAGGAAAACAAAAAGCCTGCAGCGAAGAAAGCAGCGAAAAAAATTTCAAAGACACAAACAAAAAAGGAACAGGGTAAAGGGGAACAAAGGCGAAAGAAAATCAAAGACATGACCAAGGAAATTGTTGCGCTCATCACAGATGAGATCAAAGAAAGGGCGAATAGGAATATCATCAGCCAGGAAGAAGAAAACAAATTTATCAACTCCATCACAAAGAAGTTCAAAAAGGCCAAGGAAGAAGCCCAGATCCTTTTGCAGATCGCCAAGCTCACAATAGAGATAGCGGCGATTAAAAAAGATCTGCCTGCTAAATATAAAAAACTGGGAGAAACGGCCTTCCAGCTGGCGAGCGAGCAAAAATTATCTCTTCAAGAAATCAAGACCGATTTTGACAGCATCAAGGAGCTTCGGGACAAAGTGGCTGACCTGGAGAAAAAGATCCAGGACTTGAAAAAAGCAGCCAGGTCCATGATCGAGTCCTGATTGGTTTCAATCATTTTTTTTCAATTTTGCCGGTTTGATAAAGACTTACCGGCAGCGGCGGTTTTTTTAATGGAAAAATCTGAAAAAACGAAAATCCCGAAGAAGATCCGAAAAAAGACGATTCTTGTTGTGGATGATGAATACGTCGTCGTGGATGTTCTCAAGACGTTTCTCTCCGAAAAGAATTACCGGGTCGTCTATGAGCTTGACCCGACAAACGTCGAGAGCGTCATAGAAAAAGAAAGCCCGGACCTGATTTTCCTTGATAACAGGATGTACCCGGTTACAGGGAAAGAACTCCTGAGAAAGATCCGTATTCAGGGGAACACGGTTCCTGTCATCATGATGTCGGCCTACAAGACGCGCGACGGGATTTTTGAGATGAAACAGCTTGGAGCCGTTGATTATATTGCAAAGCCTTTTGATTTTAAAAAGATTTCCAAGCTTCTTTCCCGGTGTTTTTAACGATGTCCCGCTAACCTGCATACGGCTTAAACCCGGCTTTTGCATGCAAAGGTGGGGATAACACAGCCGAATTAGGGAAATTATATTTTACCTGCAGAAAAGAAATTCATAAAATATCAACAAATACATCGTACAAATTTTGTGTTATAAAGAATAAGTTTATTTAATCGATGCACGAATTCCCTGGCTACTTGTCCTGAGCGAAGTCGAAGGATTTAATCCGGGGATGAAAGCGCAGAAGATTATCCCGCTGAGTGTCGCAAAAATGTCGAAAAGATTCTTGCGATATGTTACGAAGCGGGGTCTTTTATAGAGACTCCGGGCTTTTCCGCCGAAGGCGGATCCGCCCTTAGCGGAAGCCCGGAGAGATTCATTCCGGATATTTCACGAATTCTTGTGAAATATTCAGTTTACGGAATAGATGAGTTGCTTTACCAAGGAAGAGAGATGAAAATTTTTCGATTTCGCTATGTTTATCTTTTTTCTTTCATCTTCTGGATATCGATGACAGCGTGGTTTTCCTTCATTTTGCTTAAGAAGGAAAGAGGCATTGCCTACCAGAGCCAGTTTACGCCTACAGGAGACCGTTTTCTTTTTCAGGAGAAAAAGTTTGTCATCGCTCAGAGAGACAGCATATTTGGTGTTATGACGTCTTTTTTTTCCCTTTCGGACTCAATATCTTTTGAATGGGATCTCTCCATTAATTATCTCTATAATTCTCAGGAAATTTCACAGAAGGTTTACGGGAAGATCGAAGCTGACAGACTGAGAAACATAAGGGATATCAATGTCATATTAAAAAGCACAAAGGACAATTCCGAGGACGTCAGCCTGACAAGTTTTCGAGGGATGTTCCGGAACAATGCGCTTTTTTACGACATCATTATTAAGAAGGATGAAAACAGACAGATGAGCGGCGATATTCCAGTCAAGGGAGAGTACTGGCTCATTAATCCTGTTTATCCTTTTGGAAGAAATATGAGATACATCAGGGAGGATAAAAAGAGGACGACATTTTATAATCCCTGGTC
>JAFGJP010000119.1 GCA_016929035.1 Candidatus Auribacterota bacterium
AGGTGTTTCTTTTGTTGGAAACTGCGACGTCAACCCGGCCAATGAAAGTGTTGAAGTTTCTCTGGACCAGGACATCGAAGGCGAGGAAAAAAAGATAACGGATAAGAAGCGGCTTCTTGATTCGATCAAAGAAAAAAACAGCTCTTCCCAGGATAAAGATTCCGGTAAAGGAAAATGATATCATTGGGAAGTTATTAATCAGACAGGAGATATTATGAGCTGGCTGTCGAACAAGTTTTCAAAATTTTCTCACGAAGGCAAAAGAGACGGAGCAAAACAGATCGTTTGCCCTCACTGCGGAGCTCTTCAGGATATTTCGCCGAAGGCCGAGCTGACCTTCTGCAGGGAGTGTAAAAAAATCATTAACGCCCGGAAGGCAAAGGTCGTTGATAAAGAAGGGGACATGGATCTCGAGAATACTCCTCCTCCGGCAGAAGATGTATCGGAAAGTAAAAAAACCAGGGAATTCAAAGAGTACAGAGAGCCTGTAAAAACCTCTATCAACCTTTCTTCCGATAGCAGGGAGCCTGCTCCTCCGCCTATGAGCGAAGTGAGAAATGTCAAATGTTCTCATTGTCAGACGCTCCAGGAAGTCCCGACTATCGCGCTTTCTTCTTTCTGCAAGAAGTGCGGTCATCGCATTAACCTGCAGGACTATGAGATCAGGGGAAAATTTCAAGGAGATCTGGATACGCGTGGGACGATATTTATTTCTGAGGATGCTGAGGTTAAAGCTAACATCAATGTCGGAAATGCTGTTGTGAGAGGCAAGATACAGGGCACCATTATCGCTGAAAAAACAGTCAAGCTTGCACAGGCCGGAAAAATTTTTGGCAAAGTGGTCACACCGAACTTTATTGTTGAAGACGGCGCGATTTTTGTCGGCAAAGCAGAGATCAATGCTGAAGGCGCTAAGGAATAAATCGCTTTTATTTTCCTGACATCAATAAGACTGGGTTCTTCTATTGATACCCTGTTTTTTCGATTTTCCTTTGTCTTTGCTCAGGATCACTCATGACTGGCCAGCATCGAGAATCCAGTATCTTTTTCTGAAAGCTATTCCCAGACCCCCGGGATGTCGTAGCCGCAGAACGCGCACTTTCCTTTTTTTATGTGGAGCTCCTTTATTTCGTATCCTGAGCGGTGAACAATTCTTTTCTTGCATGACGGGCAATAGGTGGAATTGAACATATGCCCGGGAACATTGCCAATATAAACGTAGTTGAGGCCGCATCCCTTGGCCAGAGAGTGGGCTTTCTCAAGAGTCTGAACTGGAGTCATGGGGAGGCTTGTCAGCTTGTAAGCAGGAACAAACCGGGTAAAGTGAAGAGGAACGTCATCTCCCAGGTTTTCATGTATCCACTGGCACATTTTCAAGATTTCCATCGATGAATCGTTGAGCGTTGGAATAACAAGGACAACGATCTCAAAATGCTTGCCTTCCTTCTTAAGAAGACGAAGGGTTTCCAGAACGTTCTCAAGCCTGCCTGCACAGACATCTTGATAAAAGCTTTCGCTGAAAGACTTCAGATCGATCTTGACAGCGCTCATATATGGCAGAAGCTTTTTCATGGGTTCCTGGTTGATGAATCCATTAGAAACCATGGTTGTTTTCAGTCCTTCGCTCAAGGCCAGTTTGGAAGTCGCGTACATGTATTCATAAAAAATAATCGGCTCTGAATACGTGAAGCAAATCGTAGGAACGCCAAAAGACTTTGCCTTTTCAACGAGTTTTTCCGGCGGAAGATCATATGAGCGGATGTCTTCAGGAGAGGTCTGGCTGATCTCCCAGTTTTGACAGTAGGTGCACCGCATGTTGCAGCCGGCTGTTGCCACGCAAAGCCTTTTTGAGCCGGGGAGAAAATGGTAAAATGGAGCCTTTTCTATAGGGCCGACATTAACTGAACAGGGTTGGCCAAAGACAAGAGAGTAGAGGACACCATTTCTGTTCAGACGAACTCGGCAAAAGCCTCGCTGGCCATCAGAAAGCATGCAGCGATGAGGGCAGAGTTCACACTGGACCTCGTCATTATCCCGCTTTTTATAGAACAGGGCCTCCTGCTCGGGAAAAGCAGGAGAAGGGAGGGACGAGAGCAAAATAAAAAGAAGAATTTGAACAGCAACAGTTTTTCTCATAATTCTATTATACGAAAATTATGTACAAAATCATCTATTCTTCTGAGCAAAGAGCAGAAGAATGACGACAGCGCTTTTCAGGGCGAATATGGCTGAACAGGATTGAAAAAGCCCAAAGAGAGGTATCAGGAAGATGGTGCTGAGGATTCCGCCGATGAACCCGCCCATCAGGTCGCAGGCATAAAGGAATCCGGCTGTTTTTTCCATTTCTCTTCTGGTAAGGGTATATATTTTACTGGCTAGAGGAAATTCATATCCCTGGAGAAATCCGAAAACAAGGCTGAAGGCAAGAAGAATGTACCGAAAAAGCAAGTGCGCGAACGAAGGGAGAACAGACGCGTTAAAGGCATAGGCTGCAGCTGGTAGTGCTAGAAGCATAAGGAGCATGCAATACTGGATGAAGGAAATCGCTCTTTGAGGGTTTTTCATATCAGTGATTTTTCGTGTGCTGACTGCTCCGCCTAGGCTGATGCCTGCCATGAAAAAGGCGATAAAAAGACTGATCCACGAATAAATATAGCCGTAGAAGATCTGGAAGAGAAGCATGATGGCCATATTGAAAAACATGGATGCGAGACCTGTTGAAAAAACAGCAGCAGAAATGACGCCCCGGCTGTAAATACGCTGAGGAAGGATGGCAAAAGGGAGAAGAGCAAGGGGGAGAAAAAACAGGCTCAGGATCTTTACAAAAGAGATATTTTTAAACCAGGAAAAAATATTTTTCCTTCCCGGGTAGAAAAAACTGTTCAAGTAGCTCTGTGATTGAAAAACAGAGACGGGGTGAAGATCTCTGTTGATTTTTTCAGGCACTTTTTTCATTTCCGAGTTGAACCATTCCTGATAAATCGGATCGAGCTTAAGAGAAAGATGAAATGGAGTCAGAATCTGATGGGAAATATTCCGCTCTTCAAGTCTGTTTTGAAGTCGAGACAAGTTGATGTCCAGAGCGTTATCGGAAGAAACAAAAATGTTTGTTTCCCCGGGGATGACGACAACAGAAGAAAAAACGGACCGAAGCGTAGAGCGGATTGTTCCGTTGAGGCTCTTCATGGGATCTGTCAGGTAATTCAAAGAGCCGGGAAGCGTCAGGACAAGAAGACCGTTTTTTTTCATCCTCGATTTTGCTTTTAAAAAGAATTCTTTGGTAAAAAGACGATTTGTCTGGAGTTCGGCAGGGAGGGACACGCGAATAAAGACAGCATCGTAAAGCGAACTTGTTTCGTTGAGAAACAGGCGTCCGTCAACAAGGTGATAATGTATCCTTTCGCTGTTCAGTTCAGAGTGGAGAGGGTCAAGACGTTTTCTCTTATCGATCTGAAAAGCTGTTTTTATGATTGCTGGATCGAGTTCCGTGTAATCGATGTTCATCTTCGGATAATGAAGAAGTTCCCGAAGAAAGCCGCCCAGTCCGCCGCTTATGATCATGGCGTCTTGAGGATCAGGGTGAAAGAGGAGAGGAATATGGATGATCTCTTCACAGCTTTCTATGTCAGGAAAAGGGGAAATAAAAGCAGGGTGTGCATTGGAGTAGACGATTACCTGTTCTTCCATCTGTGCGGATACAATGTTTCCATAAACGGAATTTTCATAGGAAAGGATTTTTTGTCCCTCCCACTGCTTTTCGATTGAAAAGCGGTGAAGGGTTTCTGAGCCTCTCAAAAGTAGAATAGAAAGGAACAGGAGAAAGAAGAAAAGTCTTACAGCAAAAAGTGCTGGACGCTGGTTTGCGATGCTTTCGGGAAAAACGAGAAAAAGGCATGAAAACGATATGATGAGAGAGGTGATGAAGGCAATGTCTACAGAGTGAAATCGGGGAATAAGAAGATATGTCAGCAGGAGGGCAGCTGTTATGTTGCCCAGGGTCTCAAGAACATACACGTTTCCGATAGAAGAAGCGGGCTCGTCCTTTTTTTCTTTCATTTTGCAGGACAGCGTGAAAAGAAAACCGTGAATGAAGGAAGGGAGAATAATAAGCGCCAGGGATGAGAGAAAGACTGTGCCAGGCCCGAGGATTTCGCCCGGATTCATATGAAGAACGCTTTTAAAGAGCCTTATACTGATGACAGAAAAAGGAAAGACAGCGGAAAAAAGCAGCTGGAGATAGATAAAGGCTTCGTGTTTGCGTGTTATCTTTTTCATAAGCTGTCCCGCAAGGAAAGCTCCGGCGGCTTCGCATATCAGCCAGTTGCCCAGTATAATTCCCAGACTCAGCTCATTCCCGAGATAAACAATCAGAAGTTCGCGAAGCAGGATGATCTGAGCGACCATCCCGCTGAACCCTATAATGAGGAGGCTCCAGTTGAGTTTTTTGTTCATGATTTTATTATACAGCAGAAAGGGGAAAATGAACAGCCCACCAGAGGCGGATCCGCCTTTGGCGGAAAGACAGAAAACAGCCCTATAACTCACTTTGCTCGCTCAGGAGGATACAGGATAATAAACAAAATAGTACCCTCTCCCATCAAGGGAGAGGCAAAGTTTGGTTTCCTTGGCTTTATTTAGCGGCTGAAGCTTATTATCTTCAGTGCGCAGTGCTCAATCGACTATCTTGAATCTTGTATCCTGCATCTTACTTATTTCAGTGTCAGCCGGTGGTCAAGCTTGGGAAGGTCAGCAAGGGATCTCAGCCCAAAGTGTTCCAGGAATTTATTTGTTGTAACATATTGATAG
>JAFGJP010000120.1 GCA_016929035.1 Candidatus Auribacterota bacterium
GCCCGTACATAGGCAAAAGGATGGCTTGTCGAACAGATGCCGCATATCCTTTCGATAACAAATGTACTCTGGTCAAACGTCTTCATCTCTGAGAGCTTTTCTATTCCGCGGTGATTCCACCCGATCCTGACATCAATGTCAACAACCTTCTCACCGTCTACGGTAAGGGTAAAAAACTCCGGCTCTTCCTGAAGCGGATGATACGGACCAATCGGAACTATTGTTCGTCTTCCCATCTATTCACTCCGTTAAAAACCTGATTCACGATGCACGATGCATGATACACGATAAAAAACGTAAAAGTATAATCTTTCCTTTCTTCCGTTTTCATCGAATATCTTGTATCCTGTATCTTGTATCTCATATCTTGCATCTGTTTTTTCTCTTTTCTATCTATTTTAAAAATCATTTAGCGAAGCGTTCCTTCATTTTGAATTTTTCACTTTTAATTTTTAATTTTTTATACGCCTCTGTCACGTATCGCGTTCTTATCCCACTCCTTGTAATCCCTTCTCAAGGGATAAACGCCCTCCGGCCAGTCATCTGATAAAAGAAGCCTTGTCATATTCGGATGACCGGTAAAGTCTATGCCCAGCATCTCATGGATCTCCCTCTCGATCCAGTCTGCGGCCTTCATGACCGGCGTCAGGGAATCGATCACCAGATTGTCTTTTTTCAGCATAACTCTCAAAGAAATGAGAAAATTGATATCTTCAAAAATAAAATGATAAAGGATCTCCATGTGATAACGATGGTCTGTCCCTGTGGCGATGTTGAACCTTGCGCCCAGGTCCTTAAAAATATACCTGGCTATATTGACAAGAGACTCCGGCCTGATGCTGATGTAAGCCCTTTTGGCCGATTTTTCAAAGACATCCGTGATATCGTCTTTGAATCTCTCCTGCAAATCCTTTAGTATACTTTTCCGGTCCATACTTCGACTCCTTATGTCGAAAGGATCATTTTTTTTCTTTAACTTTTTCTATAAGCTTGACCACAGCTGATAACATCGCCTCAGGCTTTGGCGGACATCCTGGCACGTAGACATCGACAGGAATGATCTTATCCAGAGGAACAGGACAATTATAGCTGTGGATGAACATCCCTCTTGATAATGAACATTCGCCTATAGCTACAACAAGGCAGGGCTTGGGCACCTGCTCGTAGAGTTTTTTCAGCTTGGAAGCTGACTGCCTATTGCAGGACCCGGTGACCAGAAGAACATCAGCATGCTTGATGCTGCCGGCAAGAAGCATACCGAAACGTTCGATATCAAAGCGCGGGGTCAGACAGTCCAGCACTTCAATATCACAGTTGTTGCAGCTCCCTGTTGAAAGGTGAAACACCCAGGGAGACTTAAGCAGTGCTCTTAATTTTATACTCATACGATAACCTTCGGTTTTAACGCAGATTCACGCAAATCTAACGCGAATTTACGCAGATACAATCTATCGATACATGATGCACGATAAAAAATTCTCTCAACGTCTCTGTTCCACTTCCAAGTATTTGGTATTCTGTATCCTGTATCGTCCATATTCAAAAGTCCACAGTCCGTAGTCTACGAATTTACTTGTCTCTTTTTCTTTTTTCCTGATCCTCTGATATCCTGATATTCTTTATCTTGTATATTACATCTTATATCTGCTTTCTTTTCTATCTTCTATTCTTTTTTTTGTATATCCGCGACTATCTGCGTTACATCCTCCGGTCAAGCCGGAGGATGACATCTGCGTATATCCGCGTTTATTTACATTTTCCAAAAAGCCAGAACCACGGCCAAAATAGCTATCGCTGTCATCGGGCCCCAGAAAAACCGGATGGCCTGGTCAATCCTCACGCGCGGGTTCGTGTTTCTTATGACCGTGATCAATGCCACGACTCCGATAAATTTCAAAATGCCTGTTAGAATATGCCATCCGTCAAGCCGCAATCCGCCCATGAAGAGTATCATCAGCAAAAACGGAAGCGTAAAGAGTAACATATTTTTCATCAACTTGTAAATGGCCAGAGCAGGGCCGGAGTATTCAATAAGCGGGCCGCTGGTGATTTCTGTTTCCGCCTCGGCAATGTCAAAAGGAACGAGACCCAGCTTGGCCTGCACGCACAGAAGTGCCACAATAAAAGCCAGTATCCCTGAAATTTTGCCGATGATAACGCCGTTTGCTGTCTGCGATGCAATGATGTCGCCGAGCCGGATACTCAGGCCAGACTTAATCACAGGGACCATGATCGCCAGAATAAACGGCAGCTCATAGGCAAGAATCAGCTTCATCTCGCGAGAAGCGCCAAGGCTTGCATAGGGATTCCTTGAAGCAAAACCTCCAAGGATAATGCTTATGGATGGAATAGTCAGAAGATAGACCACAACGATGAGATCACCGATGAATGTCTTCTGGGGCTGGAAGTTATTCATCCAGAGAATGGTGGAAACAAGAACAACTCCTGTCAGCCCAAGAACCGGAGCCATCAAAAAATTTATTTTTGTCGCCCCTTTCGGTATCAGCAATTCTTTTCCTAACAGCTTTACAATATCGATCACAGGCTGCAGCAAAGGCGGCCCGACCCTGTACTGGACCCTGGCTGTGACTTTCCTGTCGATCCAGCTGGCCAGGAGCCCTAAAACAGCTGTCAGAAGAAAACCAAATAATGTAATGTATATTATATAGAACATAAAGTTAACGCATATTGACGCAAATTCAACGCGTATTCACGCAGATACGTGTTTTCTTTTTCTCCTTTATCAGTTCTTTGTTTTCTTTTTTCATCTAACTTCTATCTTCTATTCTCTTTTTTCTTCTGAACCATCTGCGTTAGATCCTCCGGTCAAGCCGGAGGATGACATCTGCGTATATCTGCGTCTCAAGCTTTCTCCCATTCCCAGTGAGTCGAATGAACAATAATGTTATTTCCTACAAGAAACGTGTTTTCGTCAAGCTCTGCATCGGCTTCTTTTAAACTGAGTGCTCCAAAAGGACATGTCTTTATGCAAAGCGGCTCGTCGTTATTGTTTCTTCTATCCAGACAAAAATCACAGTTGTGGATAAGAAACGGCACATTTTCCGGATAAATCGTTCCATAAGGACAGGCATGCGAACATGACCGGCAGCTGATGCATCGCATATTGTGCCTGACAAGAAGCTTGTTTTTCTCCTTCTGCTGCTCCAAGGCATCCACAGGGCAGGCATTCACGCAGTGCGGCTCCTCGCACCGGCGGCAGACAAGAGCATAGGTCGCCAGTTCCGCAACAGATATGATCCCGTTATTGCCGGGCTTCTGCGGGTGATAGCAATAACTGCACTGGATGACACACTCCTTGCACTCTCCTGTGGCACATCGATCAAGGTCAATAAAAAGCCTTTTGTCTCTCCCTTTTTCAGGTGAGAGATTCAGCTGACCCTGATGAAGCTGCTCAGCACTTGTCTTCATAATTTAACCTTTGGTTTATAACACTGATACACGATGCAAGATGCATGATACGAAAAAAATAATACAAGAATTTTACTATTCTTTATTATCATCATATTGTTCTCTTCTTATATTCTCCTATCTTTTATCAAATATCGATTATCGTGTATCGAATATCTTGTATCTGCTTTTTTAATCCCAGATATTTGGAAAATCCTTGATTTCGTTATATGTAAAAACAGGGCCGTCTTTACAGCAATAATAAATACCCAGTCGGCAGTGGCCGCATTTCCCTATGCCGCAGGACATGTTTTTTTCCATGGAAAGATAGATACTCTCTTCCTGAAATCCCATTTCCAGGACTTTCATCGTCGCAAACTTCATCATGATAGGAGGCCCGCAGACAACGGCAATGCCTTTTTTGCAGTCCATCCTGACATCATCCAGGATCGTTGTCACAACGCCGACATTACCCTTCCATCCGCTGTCTGGTTTGTCAACCGTCAGCCTGAGATCCAAGTCTTTTCTTTTGGCCCATTCATCTGTTTCACTTCTGTAGACAAGCTCCCCCGGGGTCTTGCATCCGCCTCTGAAGAAGAGTTGTATAAATTCAGCGCTTCTTTCAAATAAAGAATACATCAGGCTTCTCAGCGGCGCAAATCCGCATCCCCCGCCGACAACAAGAACTTCTTTTCCCTTGAACTTGTCCAGCGGATACCCCCTGCCGAAAGGGCCTCTGAGGCCGACCGTATCGCCCTTTTTCAGCTGGTGGATTCTTTCTGTCACCTTGCCGACCTTCATGACCGTGACTTCCATCATATCTTTCACAGAAGGCCTTGATGACGGCGTGAAAGGAGCTTCTCCGACGCCGGGAATGGTCATTTCGATGAACTGCCCTGTAGCAAAAGCTATCTCTTCCTTTGGCTTCATGCGAACAGTGACAATAGTCGGCGTCTCCTTGATGACGTCTGTCACTTCGGCTTCAACCGGTCTGTAAGGATTCGTGCTATTCATTGCCCTTGAGCCTTTTCATCACGCGCCGGATATCGATCTTCGCCGGACAGGCAGAAATGCACCTTCCGCAGCCTGTGCAGGCGTAAACACTGGCTACCTTGGGAAAAAAATCCAGTTTTTTTTCAAAGCGGTTCCTGAGGCGCATCCAAAGCTTCTCCCTGGGGTTGGCACCGCCGGCGACCCGGGCGAAATCCTTGATCATGCAGGAATCCCAGATGCGAAGCCGCGCCATGCTTTTTTCATCTTTCTGGTCATAAAGAAGGAAGCAGTGGCACGTCGGGCAGATCGTGTTGCAGGCACCGCACTCAACGCATGTTTTCGCCTCATCGCTCCATATTTCCGATTCATAGTTTCTCTCCACAGCCCCTTTAAGAGAATCCTGATGAGGAACCTGATTATCAGCGATATTCTTCTGAACGTCTTCAGTAACTTTTTTTCGGTTGCTTTCTCTCTGCTTCACCAGGTTTTCCCCGGCTTTTTCAAAAAGAGAAGAAAACTTTTCAATATATTTTTTCCCCTTATCTGAACCGACCTCAACCACGAAACCTCCCTCTGCCATAGAGAGATTAATGTCAAAATCCTCCTGTGGATAAGGTTTGACATTCAGTGTCAGGCAAAAACAGGTCTCGATCGCACACGTGCAGTCAGCTGAGATAATAAGGTTTTCTTTGCGAAGCTTCATATAAAAAGGATCTGTGCAGTCATGGTCTTTGAAGACAAAGTCCTGGACTTTAAATCCCTTGAGGTCACAGGCTTTCACACCGACGA
>JAFGJP010000121.1 GCA_016929035.1 Candidatus Auribacterota bacterium
AAATTCAAAAATATGGAGCGCTGACGCGCATCATTTTAAAAAACGGGACATCCATATGTTTTTTCATAATTGTGCGAAGCACACCCTTATTTTTGATTTTTGAGATTTGATTTTTGATTTTAATTGCTGCCTGCCTGTGTCAAGTGTGTTGGATTTCGCAGGCAAAAAAACTAGAGTTATAAGGAGTTTATTATGCCTGTTATAACGCGAGAAATCAGCTTTCACACCAAGGGAAATTCTCAGGTTGTCGACATAACGCCTCTCGTTTATGCCGAGCTTGAAACCAGCCGGATCAGGGACGGCCTTGTCGCCTTGTTTGTTCCGGGATCGACAGGAGCACTGACAACAATCGAGTATGAGGGAGGTGTTGTCAGCGATCTGAAAGAGGCCATCGAAAGGCTTATTCCGGAAAAAATACAATACAAGCATAATCTGGCCTGGGACGACGGTAACGGCCACTCCCATGTGAGGGCAAGCTTTCTCGGACCGTCTCTTACGGTTCCGCTTGTCAAAGGAAACCTGACGCTGGGAACATGGCAGCAGATTGTTTTTATCGATTTTGACAACCGCTCGAGAAGCAGGCATCTGATAATCCAGATAGTGGGTGATGCATGAGCGCTCCGGCCAAGGAAGAAAAAAAGAGAAAGGGCAAAGAGGAAAAGAAAAGGAAGCTGTTCTGGATCCACGTGACGCTTTTTTTCTTTGTCGTCGTTCTGTCTATTCTTGTTTTTCACAAGCTCGTCTCAAATCTTTTTTTTCCGGAGGAGTACAGGGGCATCGTAAAAAAATATTCCTCTCAGTATGATCTTGATCCTCTGCTGGTGAGTGCAGTGATCTATGTGGAAAGCCATTATGATCCGTCCGTTGTTTCAAACAAGGGAGCGGTCGGGCTGATGCAGGTTCTTCCTTCGACAGCTGAAACCGTAGCGCGCAGAGAAGGAAGTCAGAACGCGGCCGTTGATGATTTGAAAAATCCTGAGTTCAACATAAAGATCGGGTGCAGCTACTTAAGGTATCTTCTCGACAGGCATGACAACAGCGTTCCCGCCGCGCTGGCCGCCTACAACGCCGGCGGCGCCAATGTCAACAAGTGGGTGTCTGCCGGAGAGGGGGAGAACTTCCAAAAAGTCCTTGAAGATTATGGGTTTAAAGAGACAAAAAACTACGTGGAAAATGTTCAGAAGATCTATCAGAACCTGACAAAGCTGAACAGGATAAAATCATTATAAATTTGATGTTTTCTTCATATGCTTTTCGAAGTATAATAGGTTGGAAAAAGGAGATTCTCCCATGAAAAAGAATTTTTTCGGACTGTTTGCCTCTGTGACAGCTGTCACAGGGATTGTTTTTTTCTTATGCGGGGAATGCTTCTGCGGAAACAAGGTCATTATCAGGAGCGTACAAAGAGTTCCCAGGAGCCAGTACATCTTGAACGAACATGACGAATTGATCGGAACGCGTTACAATCAAAAATTTTATGCAGGAGAAAAAGAACAGAAAGAACTGACCTTTATCATCAGGCTGTCAAATGACAATCTTATTCCCTATGCGGTTCACCTTTTTTACAAGACGGCGCAGAGCAAAACGATACAGGCAAAAATCCTTGAGGTCAATGAACCAAAGAAAGCAAAAGAGATCTTGACCATAGCGCTGTCGCCTGAGGAAATCATGTCAAAGGGCTCTCCTGATTTCTGGTGGGTCGAGGTCAGAAGCGCATCTGGCGATGAAGTCTACGATGAAGCCGGCGTTAAAAACTATAAAGAGATTAAAAAGCGCATTGAGCTGATAGATCAGACCGGCCAGAGCTGATCGGTGCTGCTTTTGGGACAGGGCTTATGACGGATATTGAAAGACGAAAAACAGCAAGAATATATAAAAAGCTAAAGATCGAGGTCGGGAAAAGAGAAAAGCTGCAAAACCTCGGCTCGATCGATCTCACGCCCATGGGCGTAAGGTTTCGGACAAATAAAAAGGTCCCCCTTTTCAAGCAGCTTGATTTTAAAATAGATCTATCGCTGGATGGAAAAAACAAAGAGGAGTTGATATGCCAGGCGACCGTTATCCGCTGCGAAAAAAGCCAGAAGGCCAAAGGTTATCACGTGACTCTTTTTTTTCATGATCTTAAGAAGAAAGATGTAAAAAGATTAGAGGATTACATCATCAAATTAAGAGGTTAAAAATGATAGATATTAACGAAATTTTAAGGGTCATGGTTGAGAAGAATGCGTCAGACGTCCATTTTAAAGTGGGGAACACGCCCATCATGAGAATCAACAAGGATCTCGTCAACTGGGAAGAGGAAGAGCTGTCTTCAGAGGACACCGAGAGGATTGCCAGGAATATCATGACTCCCGGCCAGTGGCAGACTTTTGAATACAACAAGGAAATCGACTTTGCCTATACGCTTCCCGGAGTCGGGAGATTCCGGACAAACGTTTTTATCCAGAGAGGTTCAATCGGCATCGTTATGCGTTCCGTAAAGACAAACATCCTCAGCTTCAAGCAGCTGAATCTGCCCGAAGTTCTTAAAGACATCAGCCTTGTCGAAAGAGGGATCATCATCCTTGCCGGCGCCACGGGGTCAGGGAAGTCGACGACTCTTGCCGCGATGATCGACTATATCAATCAGACAGAGAGAAGGCACATTGTCACGATAGAAGACCCCATCGAGTTCCTTCACGTGGATAATAAAGCCATTATCA
>JAFGJP010000122.1 GCA_016929035.1 Candidatus Auribacterota bacterium
TAATTATATTAAAAAAAAGTAAATAGTAATAATAGAATATTAACTAATTTTATATTTTTCCTGAATAACTTTGAAAATCCGCTCTTTTGCCTCAAAAAGGCTGACTCCTTTTGGAATGAAATCTTTGACATCCATCTCATCCATGACCTGCCTGTCAGACTCGCCCAACTCTGCCCCATAAGCGCTTATAAGAATAACAAGGATATTTTTTTCAGGATCTTTTTCACGTATTTTTTTTAAAACTTCGATGCCGTCCATAGACGGCATCCTGAGATCCAGCATGACCAGATGAGGATGATTCTTATCACAGATCTCCAGAGCATCGCCAGCGCTTGTCGACTGGAGAACATTGAAGCCCTCGTCTTCCATCGTCGCTTTGAGGAAGTTGACAATGCTCTCTTCATCATCGACGATCAGTATTTTGAATTCTTTCTTTTTCTTGATATTCATGGCAAACCTCTTTCATGTTCGCTTTTTGGCTTATCGACAGGCAACTCGACCGTAAAAACAGTTTTTTTTCCTGGGAGGCTTTCCACCTGAATCTGCCCCTTGTGTTTTTCAACAATCCCGTAGCTTATGGAAAGGCCAAGCCCGTGTCCTTTGTTCACGTCTTTTGTCGTGAAAAAAGGAAAAAAGATCTTGCTGACGTTTTCCTCTTCGATACCAGGGCCGTTATCCGTGATTTCTACAAATATCTTCCCCCCGGACTCCCGCGTTGATATGATCACTGTTCCACCCTGCTCTTCAAGCGCATCCCTTGCATTGAGCAGAATGTTAAAGATCACCTGGGAAATTTGACTCCTGTCGCCGAAAACAGGTGAAATGCCCTCTTCAAGACAACTCTTCACTTCGATTTTAGCTTTCACGAAAAGAACCATCATAAGAGAAAGCGTATCTTTTATGATGGCATTGATGTCCAGAGCCTGGACATCAAAATCTCTTTTCTGGGAAAAGGTCATCAGGCTGTTGGCGACTTCCTGCGCTCTCACGGCCTGCCGGCGTATGACATCCAGCGATTCTACGACCTCCTTGGAAAACCCGTAGCGCTCCCTTCGACTGAGCAGAAGTTCAGCTGTCCCTCTAATAGAAAAAACAGGGTTCCCGATTTCATGGGCAATGCCGGCGGCAAGCTCCCCTGCTGAAGCCAGCTTGGCTGACTGAATAAGCCGCAGCTGGGTCTCTTCAAGCATTTTATTTGTTTCCTGCAGTTCGCTGACTTTGTCCTGAAGAAGATTATAAAGCCTGGCATTGGCCAGCAATATGCTCAGCTGCTTGCTGATGATTGAAAGAAACTCTATATCGCTTCTTAAAAAAGAGCTGTTCTCATTGAAATCTTTGGCAATAAAAAGAACGCCGAGAAAAAAATCCCTGTGTTCAAGCGGAATCGAGAGAATGCCAAGCTCCATGCCGAGGATGGCTGAATCTTCAATAACGGGAATGTCCGGGCTTTTTTCTGGAAGAAGACGGACATTCGTGTCGCTGGTGTAAAAAACCTTTGTCTTGCCGCAGGGCTTCCCGGATAAAAAATCTCTCCATTCAAACGATTTTCCTTCAGAGTAAACGCTGTGGATCGCTTTTCCGCTTTCATCGTAAAAAACAACGGCTGCCCGCGAGGCGTCCAGATGATCCAACAGAGAAGAAAGCGTTTCTCTGGACACGTCCTTTAAATTCTGCGCTCCCGACATAATCTTGGAGATGTCGAAAAGCGAAAGAAGCGTTTTCAGGCGAGCATTTTCATTTTCCAGCTGGAATCTTCGCCATGCATTCTCGATGGACTGCAGTATTTCTTCTATGCTGAAAGGCTTGCGGATATAATCATAGGCCCCTTTCTGCATGGAAATCGTTACGGTCTCCCAGGAGGCATAGGCTGTCATCATGAGAATCACGACATTCGGCCGCTCTCTTCTGAGCTTTTCTAAAAGTTCCAGGCCGTCCATATCCGGCATCTTGATATCGCAGATGACCATCCGGCAGTCCTTGTCTTCATGGAGAACGGAAAGGGCTTCCCTGGCGCTGCCGGCAAGCAGGACATTATAGCCGTGTTCCTCCAGAGCCTCTTTCATAAAGGTCAGAACAACGTCTTCATCGTCAACAACAAGTATCTTATGCAACATGGATCCTCAAAGAAAAAATGCAGGTTCAGCATTCAATCTAAAAACCTTATTGTCTATGTCCTTATATCGATCACCGGAAGAATAATCGTGAAAGTCGACCCTTGCCTTTCCCTGCTTTCAACGAGAATGTCTCCGCCATGATCCTTGACGATGCCATAGCTGAGAGAAAGCCCTAATCCGGTTCCTTCCCCTGTCTTTCGCGTCGTGAAAAAAGGATCAAAAATTTTTGACAGATTTTCTTTCGGTATGCCGCAGCCGTTATCCTGGATAAAAACCTCGATACAATCATGCTGTTCATCTTCTTTTGACTTGCGGAGAAAGGACTTGATCCGGATCGAGCCGTCGGCTTTGTCTCCAATGGCTTTCTGAGCATTAATAAGAATATTGGTAAAGACCTGCTGGAGCTGATTGGCATTGCTTTGTGTCAGGGGCAGATCTTTTTGAAATGACATCTCAAAGCGGATGTTCTTTGTCTCAAGCTGGCTGGCGATGATATCCACCGACTCTTTCAGAACAATATTAATATCCGTCGGCTCAAATTCCATTTTTGAGGCGCGGGAGAACCGGAGAAGGTTTCGGATAATCCTCTTGCATCTCTGAGATTCGCGTGCGATAAGAGACAGATATTTCTCAATGCTGGCGATGTTCTTCTTGACCTCTTCGGGATTCTTTCTGATCTTCTCCACGATAAACTGGGAATAGCCGAGAATACCGCCTATGGGATTATTCAGTTCATGAGCTACGCCGGCCGAGAGCTCGCCGACAGCAGCCAGTTTCCCTGCCTGAATCAGCTGAAGCTGCATATCTTCGATCTCTTTTGTCCTCTGCCGGACTTTGTTTTCCAGCTCACGGCTGTAATCTTCCAGTTCTCTGTTAGACTTTTCGATGACAGAAGCCATAAAATTGAATGCCTCGGCCAGATCGCCGAGTTCGTCATCACGTGTCACATGAACGCGATGTCCGTAGTTGCCTTTTGTGATATGCTTGATACCGATGAGCAGCCTTTTGATAGGATTGAGGGCCAGGCCGACCATGAAAGAAATCATGATCATGCTGACTCCGGCAATGATGCTGAGAAAAATAGCAACATATTTTTTGATGGTTTTCAAAGATTCATTAATATTTTGAAAGCTGAGGACCGTCACGGCATAGCCGATGACGGTTCTTTCGCTGCTTTCCTCGCGCGACATGACGTCTTCGAAAACAAGCTCCTCATCTGAAGAGACCTCCTTGAGATAAGTCACCGGAATGGAGATAAGCATCAATTTCTCGTTGTCCTGGTAAATAATCTGGGACTGGATTCTTTCTTTATCCAGATACTTGGCGATGCGAACAGGACTGAGGTTAAACGACCTTGAGGCCCTTTTGGCCACAGGCCTTTTTTCCTCGTCGAAAAATGCTCCGTAAACAACATCAAGATCGTGGACTTCTTTGTATTCGCCAGATCCCTGCTCTTCTCCGACAACGCCTCTGAGAATCCCCTTGAGGTTTTCTCCGTTTTTCAGCCACAAAAAATATTCCGACTGAGAGTTCTGGGAAAGGGTCTGCGTGAGCGCGACACCTTTTTCCTCGAGCTTTTTTTCAAGGATCTCTCTGTAGGTGGCAACAAAAAAAGATGTAAAAGAAATAACGATAAACGTAATAAAGACAACAGCTCCTATGGCGAACTGAAGCCTTAAACCGATTCGAATTTTTTTATTAGGAGACATCGCCAGAGTGTTTCTTATCTTCGATGCTCTTGATGACTTTTCTCAGCTCACTGATATCAAAAGGCTTGTGAACGCAGTGGAAAGCCCCGTCTCTCATGCAGCGTTCGCTCAGCTCTTCAGGGTAGCTGTCCATCATGACGACAGCCATTTGAGGATGATGGGATTTTATCTGGGTCAACAGTTCATAGCCGTTCATCTCCGGCATATGAACGTCAGAAAAAATAATGTCATAGTCATTTTTTTTTGCCAGCTTGAGAGCATCATACCCATTCCCTACGGCATCGACTTCATGCCCATCGCTTTTGAGCACATCAAGAAGCAAAGCTCTAATGATAATTTCGTCGTCAACTATGAGAATTCTCATCTGTCTTCTCGTCTAAAAGCCTGTGCGTGATTTCCCGGATACTGTTGATATCGAACGGCTTCAGGATAAAGCCGTTCGCCCCTTTCCCGGTGGATGCGGCTCCGTCTTCATCAAGAGCATAACCTGTCATCAAGAGCACCTTGATGTCCGGGTAGATTGTTTTGACTTCTTTTAAAACATCATAGCCGTCTTTTCCCTGCATCTTAATATCCGTAATGACAAGATTGTACTTTTTATTTTTTAGAAGCCCGATCGCCTCCTCTCCTGACTGACACTGCTCCACATCATAGCCGCTGTCTTCAAGCAGATCATAGAGAAATCCCCGCATAATCTCCTCGTCGTCGACAATAAGGATTTTCTTGGAACTCATTTTGGTTCCCTCAGACTGTATTCTTTGATCTTTCTGTGCAGTCTCGGTCGAGATATCTTGAGAATCGAGGCAGCTTTTGACTTATTCCAGCCGCAGAACCTGAGAACTCTTTCAATGTGTATTTTTTCCACCTCCATAAGCGAGAGGGATTCAAACCGGGACGTTTCTCTGGCTTCTTCACTTTCCTGAGGGGCGAACTCTGTGCGTACGGGAATATCTTCCAGCCAGATCATATCTTTATCGTTCAAAGCAACAGCTGTCCGTATAATGTTGCGGAGCTCCCGGATGTTGCCGGGCCATTCGTGCTTTAAAATATAGTTCATGGCGACATTAGAGATGCCTTTGATCTTCTTGCCGAAATCCTTGCAAAAGGCTTTAAGAAAATGCTGGGCCAAAAGGGAAATATCGCCCGGGCGTTCCCGTAGAGGTGGAATATGCAGAAGGATTTCTCTTATTCGATAATAAAGATCCATCCGAAATTCATCTTTCTGCACTTTACGAACAAGGTCTTTATTGGTTGAAGAAATTATCCGGACATCAGCATAAATGGGCTGCTCGCCGCCCACGCGATGGAACGTCTTTGTTTCAATGACCTGAAGAATCTTGGTTTGCACGGAAATGTTCATGTCCCCGATCTCATCCAGGAAAAGCGTGCCCTCATGGGCCATCTCAAACTTTCCTTTCCTCGTGGATACGGCGCCTGTAAAGGCTCCTTTTTCATATCCAAAAAGCTCGCTCTCAATAAGCGAGTCTGGGATAGCCGAACAGTTGACAGAAATAAAAGGACCTGAACCTCTATGGCTTGAAGAATGAATGGCTGAAGCAAGAAGATTCTTTCCTGTTCCTGACTCACCTGTTATGAGAACAGAAATATCAGATGCCGCTATCTTTTTGGCGACATTGATTATTTTAAGAATATGCGTATCTTGCGTTATGATATCTTTGAATTCCGCCACGATATTTCTCCGTTTTTTATGGTCTTATTTGTAACATTATATAACAATTAGATCAATATCTGAACTTTTTTATATTTTTTCATAGAGCTCTAAGAAGTGCAAGGTTATTTCTTGAAGTTCTTTGTGAATGCGGCTGTTGCTGGCAAGAAGGGTTGTCTGTCCCCTGTATAAAAGTTCTCCTGAAAAGTCAGTGACCCTTCCTCCTGCTTCATGAACAATCAGCTGTCCGGCAGCCACATCCCACTCTTTCAGTCCTTCTTCAAAAAAGCCGTCAAAACGGCCGCAGGCAACAGAACACAGATCAAGAGCTGCTGAGCCATCCCGCCTGATGCCCTGAGCTTTCTCGACCATGTTTTTAAAAATCCCCAGATAAGGAGAGAGGGACTTCCGCGTTTCCCTCATGGCATAGGAAAAACCCGTGGCTATGAGAGACTGTTCCAGTGCTTCTGTTTTTGAAACGCAGATCCTTTGCGCATTCAAGAACGCTCCACCGCCTTTGACGGCTGAGAAAAGCTCGTCTCTGCAGGGATTGCAGACCGCTCCCAGAACGATATCGTCTCTGTATTCAAGAGCGATCGACACGCCGTACATCGGATAGCCGTGAACAAAATTCGTCGTTCCGTCGATCGGGTCAATGATCCAGCGAAAGGGTGATTCCTCCCTTCGCTCAAACTGCTCTTCTGAAGTGATGTTATGTGCCGGATATTCCTTATGGATGCTTCCGCAGATAAAATCCTGAACTTTTCTATCAATATCCGTGACAAGATCCACTTCGCTTTTATGCTCAATGCTCTGTATCTTGTTCTCGCTCTGACGAATGATCTCTCCTGATTGCACAGCAAGATTGGCGGCGAATTCCATTAAAGATCTTTTATCGATTTCCATTAATGTTTTCCTATTCTTAAAGACATTTTTATTTGTATTTATTATATTCTAACATATACTTAATTACAAAGGCCAAGTCAACAGGAGGTGAACACAGCGCTCAAACCGCCGACAGGCAATGTTAACTTTTAAAAAAAATGAGAAATTTAAAAACACTCTTTTCTTTTCTATTTTACGCTGAGCTTTACCGTTCACCATCACTGCTGCAGCCGCTTTCTCTGCCGTCGCTCCAGGACTGGAATCCGCTTGATCTGCTTTACATGCTTCTTTCCATAAGCATACTGATCCTTGTCTACGTCGCCTATAAAGGCTACACCTATACGCAAAAGGGATTCGCCCTTTACAACAAGATCATTAAGAACTCGTCAGATCTCATTTTTACCATCAACCATAAAGGGAAAATCATTTTTTATAACCAGTCTTTTCTGAAAAAAACAGGCTACGGCGCACATGAAATCCGCAGAATGAATATAGCCAAAATGATCGTTTCTTTCGACCAGATCATTCAGCATATCTTTGAGAGCGACGGCCAGACTGAACAGCTGGAAGACTTCGAGTTCATCTTCACAGA
Source organism: Candidatus Auribacterota bacterium (assembly GCA_016929035.1). GTDB lineage: Bacteria > Auribacterota > JAFGBW01 > JAFGBW01 > JAFGJP01 > JAFGJP01. Next base: position 6,970 of record JAFGJP010000122.1, read on the forward strand.
TAAAAGCAAAAAGGAATTCCTGTTTCAGGCCAATATAACGATGGCTGCACAGAGGAAAGGCAAGAAGACTTACACCTTTATTGCCAGGGACATAACCGAAAAAAAGAAAATCCTCAATGATCTTATCGATTCCGAAGAGAGATTCAAGGCTATCTCAGAAAATACGTCTGACGCTGTTTTTCTTCTTTCTAAACTGAATATTCTTTATACCAATCCGTTCGTCAGCCAGATTCTCGGCTATTCAAAAAATGAACTCCTTGGTAAAAACTTTGAAGACTTTATCGTGCCAGAGTATAAAGCGGTCTTCCTCGACAGGTACACCCGCAGGCTCAAAGGAGAAAAAAAGCATAATATTTTCCGCCTTTTCCTTCTTCCCAAGCAGGGGTCGGCCAAGCAGGTCGAGCTTTCCATCAATACCTTTCAGTACAAGCAAAAAAACGCGGAAGTCATCATTGCTCGCGACATCACGGAGCAGAATCTTCTTGAGCAGCAGCTCATCCAGGCGGAAAAGCTGGCCAGCCTGGGTCAGCTGATCACGGGTATTTCCCATGAGCTCAACAACAAGCTCCAGCCGATTTTCATCTACTGCCAGCTGCTGAAGATGAATAAATTTAATGAAAAAGTCGAATCCCAGCTTGAAGGGATCGAATCCTCGGCTAACAGCGCAAAAATCATCCTGGAATCACTTCTCAAGTTCGGACGTCCCGGACAGATGATGAAAGAAAAATCCAGCATCAACGATGTCGTAAGAGAAACCCTGACTCTTATCGATTACAGGCTCACGCCGCAAAATATTTCTTTGAAACTTAACCTCGACGACAACATCCCTCTTTCCTACTTTGACAAGAATCAGATCAGTCAGGTGATTCTCAATATCCTGAATAATGCGATTTACGCTATTGAAAAAAACGCAGGAGATGAGCTGTCCATAAGAACTTACAGCGATAAGAACATGATCATTCTCACTATAGCCGATTCTGGGCCGGGGATCCCTCCCGGGCATATGGAAAGAATTTTCGACCCCTTTTTTTCAACAAAGCCGGTCGGCAAAGGAACAGGGCTGGGACTGAGCATTTCCTATTCCATCATCAAAGCACATAACGGCCGCATCTATGCGGCCAACCGGAGAGAAGGCGGGACTATCTTCACGATCGAGCTTCCCATCCTCTCCCCTCAAAAGACCACCTGAATGTTAAGTTGTGCTCCGCACGAATGACTATAAAATCAACCGCAGAGAGCGCAAAGTACGCAGAAAAAAGCGGCATATATTGTTCGCTTTCGGCGAATTTCCTTAAAGAAGATTTTTCAAAGCTATGACTATGTGCTAAAATAGCGTAAATGTCTCTTATCGGAAGTTTCAAAAGGACCATCACCATAATTAGGGCATCCCGGACGATCGCTATCAGCGGGCACATCAATCCGGACGGTGATTCTCTTGGCTCTCTCCTGAGCCTCGGGCTGGCCCTTCAGAAAACAGGTAAAACAGTTTTTATGATTAGCCAGGATCAAGTCCCTAAGCACTACCTTCTGCTGCCGGGTGTAAAAAAGTTAAAAAAGACTTGCTCCAAACAGGTCGATCTGGCTATTGCGATTGACTGCGGCAGCGAAAAACTGCTCGGATCCTCGGTGAATATCTTCCGAAAAGCCGGAGCCACTCTTTCCATTGACCACCATGAGTTCAGAAAGGATTTCACCCGATATCGCCTTATCGATTACAGAGCCTCATCAACAAGTGAAATCGTCTACCAGCTGATAAAAAAAATGCGTATCCCCCTGGACAAAAACATAGCGACAAACCTCCTGACCGCTCTTATTGTCGAGACAAATTCTTTCCGCCTTCCCTCGACGAACAGCCAGGCATTTCTTATCTGTGCGGAGCTCCTGCAGACAGGA
>JAFGJP010000123.1 GCA_016929035.1 Candidatus Auribacterota bacterium
CTCATCAAATTCCATCCCGCGTCCTTTAAACACGCTGTGGTACTGCCCGGCAAAGACATCCGTGACCATTCTCGATGTCGTTATCTGTATCCGTCGTATCTGTCTCAGAATCTCTTTTGGAATCATTGTCCTGTAGCTTTCAGCAGTCAGCGGTCAGCTTTCTGCTTAATAAATTTTTCATTTAAATCTGACTTCTGTCCTCATTCCGCATCTGCGTCAATCTGCGTTTGATCTGCGAAGCCGCGCTTCCGACGGAGTCGGATCACGTGGCGTTAATCCGCGTCTCACGGGACTTCGATTTCATCAAAAATGCGTTTAATAATATCTTCGGAAGTCTTCTCCTCAGCCTCAGCTTCATAGCTCACTATAATTCTGTGTCTTAAAACATCAGGTCCTATTGATTTGACATCCTGTGGAGTCACATAACCTCTCCCTTGGATAAATGCATAGGCCTTGGAGGCCAGCGCCAGATAAATACTGGCCCTGGGTGATGCCCCATACTGTATCAAACTGCTTATATCTTCACATCTATACTTTTGAGGTTCTCTTGTGGCAAAGACAATATCGAGAATGTATTTTTCAATCTTTTCATCCATGTAGATCTCATTAACGACCTGACGGGCACTGATGATATCTTCAGGACTGATTACAGGATCGACTTTTGTCTCTTTACCTGTGAAGCTCATCTCTTTCAGGATCTTGTGTTCTTCTTCCTTATTTGGATATGTGATGTTAATCTTCAGCATAAAACGATCGATCTGCGCTTCAGGCAAAGGATAGGTCCCCTCCTGTTCAATAGGGTTTTGCGTTGCCATGACAAGAAACGGTTCATCCAGTTTAAAAGTGCTTTCTCCGATGGTGACCTGTCTTTCCTGCATAGCTTCCAAAAGAGCGCTCTGAACTTTGGCCGGAGCGCGGTTGATCTCATCAGCAAGAATAATATTGGAAAAAATAGGACCTTTTTTAGGAGTAAACGTACCTTCTTTAGGATTATAGACCAAAGTACCGATAAGATCCGCGGGGAGCAGGTCAGGAGTAAACTGAATTCTTTGAAATTTAGTATTAATGGCCTGAGATAATGTCTTTATCGATAATGTTTTGGCCAGCCCCGGCACACCTTCGACCAGAATATGGCCGTCTGCTAAAAGTCCAACGAGAAGCCTTTGGACAAGGTAATCCTGCCCGACGATGACTCTTTTGATCTCAGAAACGAGATTTGATATAAACACGTTTTCCTCTTTGACTTTCTCATTGATAGCCGTTATACCCGTCGCCATGCCTGCCTCCTTTTTATACAATTCATTATCAGTACATATATTAATAACAAAATTCCTTTAAAAATTTTTTATCTTTTTATCAATGACTTTTTTTATGGCTTCCTTTATTTCCGGAATGCGATACGGCGAGACGCTAAAATTCCTGACGCCGGCATGTAATATCTGTTCTGTCCACTGCGTGTCACCGGCGATTTCCCCGCAGACACTGCATTCTATCCCGGATATTTCAGCGGACTGAACAACGTTTTTTATGCTTTTCAAGACAAGATGAGCTCCTTTTTCATAGTAATCTGTTACATGTTTGTCTTCCCTGCCGGCCGCCATGGTATATTGGATAAGGTCATTTGTCCCAATGCTGAGAAAATCCGCGCATTGTGCAACCTCATCCACGTTCATCACTGCAGCCGGGGTCTCGATCATAGCCCCGACTTTCAACTCAGGGTATACACTGTTCGCCTTACTTTCAAGCTCTCTTCTGCATGAACGTAAAACCTCTTTCACTTTCTGCATTTCTTCAGGCAGTGTAACCATCGGAACAAGCAGCCGCACATGATAATTCCTGGCAAGGCAGAGAACTGCTCTTATCTGCTTTCTTAATAAATTCTCATGAGCCAGAAGAAGCCTGATGCCCCTAAGGCCGAGAAAATGGCTCAGCTCATCTTCTACTTGGACATTAGGAATTCTTTTATCACCACCGACATCTAGAAGCCTGATAATGACTTCTTTACCATCTGAAAATTTGAGCACATCTTCCATGTACTTCATCAGCATTGTTTCGTCAGGAAGAAACTTGCTGGACAGATAGATATGTTCGATACGGAAAAGCCCTATGCCATCACAGCCGTTTTTTAAGGCAACTTCCACTTCTTCCGGTGTAGAAGCGTTTGCATAAACAAAAATCTTATCGCCCTTTTGAGTTATGAGAGGACAGGAGCTTTTTCTTATCAAATCTAAAGCCAGTTTCTTTTCTTCCCTTCTCTTTTTTCTATAATGTATTAAATCTTTTTTGTCCGGATGGACAATAATAACCCCTTCGTTTCCATCTATCAGAATACCATCCCCATCGTGAATACATTCGAACTCTGAATCCGGATTGGCTACCGCGGGTATGCCTATGGCTCTGGCAAGAATCGCACTATGAGAATATTTTGTGCCGTGCCTGACAATTATTCCTTTCACATTTTCTCTTTTCAAATGGACGGTATCTGATGGAAGCAGCCTTTCAGCAAAAATAATACTGTCTAGCGGTAATTTCTCAAGCACATTTTTCTCAAACCCAAGAAGAACTCTGAGAAGCCTTCTGTTGATATCCTCGATGTCATCTACATGTGATTTTACAATATCGCTCCGGGACGATTTGAATTTCGCACTCCACTTCCTCATAACATTCCGGACAACATGTTCAGCATTAACAAGTTCTCTTCTTATCTCCTCTTCAAAATCATTGGCTAAAACTTCATCTTTCAGGATTTCTTTATGGACATCAAATATAGCTGAATGCTCTTTATTCAAATAAGTTTCGACATTTTTTTTCATTATTTCAATATCCTGAAGAACAATCAAAACAGCTTCCTTGATCCTTTGTAGTTCATTTCTAATTTCGTGTTTTTTTATGCTGTAGGATAAAAGGTCTCTTGTAAGAATGTCTTTATAGTGAAAAGCTTTCCCTTGGGATATCCCTGAAGATATACTCTGTCCTCGAAGAATAAGCCGTTGGGTTTTTTTAGATGAATTTTTTTCTTTAATCATAATTTGCTGAATATATTACGTTGCAAGAGGTTTTTCAATTTCCATTATAGGCACGCCTCCCTTGAAAATACGCACGTCACCTGTTGACTGCGAAACCGTGATGGCTAATGCCTTTGTTATACTCGTTATCGCTGCAGCACTGTAGTGCCTGGCACCCCATCCCTGAGGCAATTTTTCCGGAACTGTTTCTGATTCCAAAAAGGCTCCTGCTGTTTCTATAATCCCATCTCGACTAATAATAAAAGCACCATCAAGCTGAGCAAATTCTTTAACGGTTTCTTTGACGTCAGTATTGTTTATACTCCGTTCCTTTTCCGAGTATCCTTTAAAAGGATTCAGGATCATTTGACGGGTGTGCCTGATAACATCTTTTGAATCCCCGATGATAAAACAGGTTCCTACAGGTTTTCCTTCTCTTCCTTCGTTGGCGATTTCTACAGCAAGACGAACAATTTCTTCAAAGACCTTCGGATCAATATCTTTAGTGAAATCAATAATACTCTTGGAAGTAATCATTTCAAATTCTCTGCCGATTTCCATGACTACAAGTGTGTCCAGATAACCAAAACGAGGAACGCCTGCAAGACATACAACCTTATCGCCTTTTTTTAAGAGATCCTGTGTCACAGCCATCATCATAGCAACTTTGATCTGCCCCATACGGGTCAAAGGTATATCAGGCACAAGAAGAACCTTTCCAACAATATTCTCTGCCTTTTTTAGTATTTGATCTGTTTTAGCTACGAGATAAATATCGAAAATCTCTTTGGCTTCATCCATAAGATCCACATCAGGACAGACATCAGCGTATATAAAAAGTGCTTTAGCTTTTATGTCTGTCCCAATTTCAAAAGCTTTCTTTAAAACAAGACGGCTAATGCCTATATCAGGCGTATGACTCGTTCTCTGTTTCTGCTTTTTTGCCATAACACTTCAGATGATTGTTACTGTCTCTCTTTGCTTTTCTTCCTTCTTCTCTTCCTGTTTAGGAATCTTTATTGTCAATACTCCTTTTTTGTATTCTGCAGAAATCTCCTTTGAACTGGCGTCTTCCGGCAAGGGTATGGTCCGGGAAAAAGAACCAAAACTGCGTTCTTTTCTATAGAAACTCCCTTTACTTTTTTCTTCTGTTTCGCTTTTTCTTTCTCCTGAAACAATAAGATGTCTGTTTTTGATTTCGATATTAATCTTGTCTTTATCCATGCCTGGTATATCCATGGTGATGATGTAATGGGTTTTGTCATCTCTGATATCAATATCTGGATCAAAATAATGCTCCTGAATAAATAGGGCAGGCTTTTTCTGTAGAAGACCGCGTCCAAAACTGTTCCGAAACATCCGGTTCATTTCTTTTTGAATGCGCTCCATTTCCTCAAAAGGGTCCCATTCCTTGCTAAAAAAAGAATCAAAGTCGTTGCCAAAAAAATGAAATACTCTATTATATGAAGGCTTATTATTTGGAAGAATACTGACTCCAGGCTTTGAATTCAATGTGTTTGCATCCTTCTCGTCTAACCTGCCTTTGATATGAAAAAGATAAGCCGTCTGAATAAACAGACCTAATACAAGAAAAATGACTATTCCAATAAGAATTTTGGTGTTTTTCATGATGTCACCTCCTGTTCTTAATGGCAATTCTTATTCATCAAAGTATGTCAAACAAATCACCTCGAAAAGATTCATAGCGCTTTCTATAATTCCTCATGCGCAATGCTGAAGAGATCATTATAATACCGATAATAGCAAAAAAAGACGCGATCATAGCCACAAGAAGCTGCGGGAAAAACAGAATAAGGATACCAAACAATAAAAACAGTATTCCTTGAAAAAGGCTATGCTTCCAGGCATAAGAAAAATCATCAGCAAAAAAGTCAAAAACATCCATAATCTTCATCATTCTCACCTCGCCTGTTCAGTCGTTTGAAATATTGTGCAGGGGAGAGAAAAAATCTCTCCCCTGCACAATGTGACTCACGATTCTGTTATTCCACGTTGATCTTGATTGACTTGGACTTCGTGACTTCTTTCTTGGGCAGATCAAGCGTCAGGATACCTTTTTTAAATTTGGCCTTGACTTTGTCTTCCTGCACCTGTTGCCTTAGAGGGATCTGCCGAAAGAACGACCCGTACCGGGTTTCCCGGTAGTATGCGTTCTTGCCTTTTTTCTCCTCTTTTTCTTCCTTTTTCTCCCCTTTTATAGTGAGGACGTTATCTTCAAGAGAAACATCAACGTCCTTTTCCTCCAGGCCAGGGAGCTCGGCTTTGACCGTATAGGACTTTTCATCTTCGGAAAGCTCGATCTTCGGCGTAAAGCCTCCGTCCGCTTCTACGAGCTCCCTGTCAAAGAACCGGTCAAAAAGCCTGTCAAATTCCTGTCTGAAGTCAGCAAGGGGCTTGAAAAAGAAGTCGCTGTCCTGTCTTCTCCACGGTACAAGTTTCATAATGAACACCTCCTTTCCGTTTTTTATTCTGCTTTAACTTCTATGCGTTTTGGTTTGGCTGATTCGCTTTTAGGAACAACAAGCGTGAGCACGCCCTGCTTCATCGTGGCCTTAATCTTGTCCCTGTCAATATCCTGAGCGACCGTAAACGAGCGTTCATAGTTGCCGACGTGATACTCAGAGTAAACCTTTTCATAGCCTTCCATTTCGTCCGGCATAACGCGTCCCAGAATCGTCAGTGTCTGATCTTCCAGGTTGATGTCGACATTCTTTTCATCTACACCAGGCATTTCCGCAATCAGATGAATGTCATCCTCCGTTTCCCAGATATCAACCTTGGGAGTAAACACATATCCGCTTGTTTTCTGAATGCTCTTGTCTTCTGTCTTTTTTACGTTTTTATTTTCCATGACATGACCTCCTGTTAGTCCGCTTTGATCTGCAGTTTTTTCGGCTTGTCCTTCTCCGCCTTCTTCACAGTGATTCTCAAAACACCTTTCGCGTACTCGGCCGAAGTCTTGTCCGCATCGATGTTAAAAGGCAATCTTAACTCCCTCGTAAATTTTCCTGTCTGCAGTTCGTTTCTTATATAACAGATGTTTTCTCCGGCAGCTCTCTCCGGCAGCTCGACCGTAAATGTAATCTGGTTCCCGATGATTTCAAGATCGATTTTCTTCGGATCGATCCCCGGCACCTCCGAAGTGATTATGGCACCGTCTTCATTGGTCCAGATATTCACCTGAGGATAAGCATATCGCCTCATCCCGGCCGTGGGCCAGCCCCTTAAAAACCTGTCCATGTCCTGTGCCGCCAGTTCCATGTCTCTTAATGTGGAAATCCAATCCATACATGTCCTCCTTTTTTATTTTTTTAACCCATTTATTAAATAGCAAACCGTATGCCAAAATTTATGCATCATAACTTTCTTATAATAAGCATGTTACAAAATCCGAATTAAACAGGTAACACTTAGGTGTGTCATTTTGTATCAAAGGTAAAATAAAAATTCACAGTTCTAGATTTGATTTTAATCAGATACAAGGCGTGTGACTGCGAGCACCAGAGGCATAGCCAGAGGCTATGTCGAGGAGTTCTTGAAGGAGCATCACGATTAATAAAAAAATTAAGGCCTGTCTAGACAAAGCTTCGGAAAGGAATCTGTTGAACCCGCCTTCGTCAAAGAAATTTGACTTCGGCGAGGCAGAATTCAATTCTCATTACATTCGAAGCGAAGTCTGGTGGAGATGAGGGGAGTCCATTTTTAAACTTTTTCTAACCTTTTAGTATCCAGCCAGTTATGATATAATTGATGTGTTTTAAACAATTTAGAAAAAATCTTTTATGTCACTGGTTGTCATTCAAAATCACGCATTGTCATGCTTCAAGATCCCGTATGGATCCCGTAAAAATAGATACAGAACAACATTTGTATTTTATTTTTTTGAATGGATGAGTGAATTGACCAGATTATAGACTTTTTCTACAAATTCAACAAAATCATTGCACTCTTTTTTTGTGACTTCTATGAGTTATCATAAAGGTCTTTATTTCTTTTTGACCTCATGATATTCCCTATTGTCATAATATTTTCGTCCTTTAAAAGCCCGGACATCTTCTCAAGAATTTTAACGTGATGGCCGGGAACACTGCGAACACGATAACCATGATGCTGTAAAAGTGCTGTTCCACACTTGAGAAGTGCCGTATACGCATAGTTAAAACGCACAATAAGAAACCTGTCTTCTCTCGCTATGCTCAAGTCTCTTTCAGCATTTTCCAGAGACTTAAAAATTTGTTTTTGACTTGCTTTTATCTTTTGAAAATATTGATTATCGAACTGTCTCATTTAACCTTACTATTTTTTCCATTCATGATTTGAAAAATAAATGAATCTTTATCTCTCTTTTCCTTTTGAAATTCTTTTTCTCCCATATGCGTGATATTGATTTCCCTGCCGGTTTCTTTTTGTAAACGATTAATCTTTTTGGCTCTATAAAGAAATCTATGGGTAAATATTGAC
>JAFGJP010000012.1 GCA_016929035.1 Candidatus Auribacterota bacterium
AAAGGCTTTGATGCTCTCGATCCCGCCTCATACAAACAATATTTCCTTGACAAGAGAAATAAGCTTAAAGAGATTCTCAACGCTGAAATCGACAAGCATACGGAAGGAAAAGATACTGTAAATATTGAGTTTATAAAAAACTATTCCGTTGAGATCTTTCTGCTTTTGATCGTTTTAGCGTTTGTCCTTCTTCTTACCCTTTTTAAGCCAAAAAAAAGAAAGGTGGCTAAAAAGGAAAAGAACTATCTGAAAAACCGTCTTCCGGGTTTGAATTTCATACCGATGAAGGACAAAAGGTCTTTTAAAAACATCAGCGTTCCCGGTGTGTTCATTTACTACCAGATCCCCCAGATTTCAGCCATGCAGTATAACGAGAGCATCTGCAAGACTATTGATACGGACGGCGTATCGGTCATTATCGATGAATCCGTTCCTATGGGAGCAACGCTGAAGCTTGTCATCGTCAGAGAGAAAACAATTAAACGCAACCTTATAAAAGAACACATTCACCTCAACGCGGACGTTAAGAGCGTTAAAGAGGGGCCTGTGAAAGATACCTATGAACTCTATCTTGTCTTTCACCACCTCTTCCTGAGCCAGAGGGCTTTTATCAGCAAGATCCTTACGCAGGAAAAAAATAAAACATAAGTTATGTTTACCGGTATCATTCAGCACACGACAAAGATTATCTCCGTTCTGAAGAGAAGCGGCGGCATCCGCCTCACCGTGGCCAAGCCAAAAAAAGAAACGGATTGGAAAAAAGGCGAAAGCATCAGCATCAACGGAATATGCCTTTCGCTGGAAAAAGAGGATAGCCGGTCGCTCACCTTTTTTGCTTCTCCTGAAACGATCAAAAAAACAAACATAAAAAATATGAAAGCCGGCCTCATCGTTAACATGGAAAGAGCCCTGCAGCAGGAAGACAGGATCGGCGGCCATATTGTTCAGGGCCACATCGACGGCACCGGGCGGATCATCCATACCGCGCGCAAAGGCGAGTCTTACCAGTTTGAAATCGCCCTTTCGAGTGAACTTATGGCCTGTGTTGTTGAAAAAGGATCGATTGCTGTTGACGGGATAAGCCTCACGGTCTCTTCTGTTAAAGCAAAAAGCTTTGCTGTCGACATCATTCCTCTGAGTTTAAGGAATACCAACATCGCCTCGTCATGGAAAATAAACGCTCTCGTCAACGTAGAAGTCGATATGATGAACAGACAAATCCATAGATCCGTCGAATATTACCTCTCACAAAAAAGAAGATGAAAGAACGCCTGAAACACCCCCGTCGCCGCCCCAGGGCCCTCATGCTTCTTTCCGGAGGGCTGGATTCAACGGTAGCCCTCGCTCTATCTCTGAAAAAGTTCAACGTCACCCACTCAGTTTATTTCAACTACGGGCAAAAGGCTTTGGACCAGGAAAGAAAGTCCTGCAAAAAGCTGACGAAAAGGCTGGGTGTCCGTTTCGTGGAACTTCACCTCCCCTGGCCCTGCTCTTCATCGGGATGCGCTCTTACTTCGAAAAGAGTCAAGGTTCCTCTTCTGCAGAAAGCAGATCTGAGAAACAGGAAAAAGCTTGAAAAGGCGGCCTCACGGGTCATGGTCTATAATCGCAACATGATTTTCATCAGCTGTGCAGCGCGTCTCGCGGCTGAGATGGGATGTCGGTTCCTTATTGCCGGCTTTAACGCCGAAGAAGCGGCAACGTTTCCTGATAATTCAAAAGCTTTCCTGGATTCCATCAACAGGACGCTGAAGATTTCTCTCAGACCTTTTAAGCTGAGGGTCATTTCTCCGACTCTGCTTTTGACAAAAGAAGAGATCGTGCGCTTGTCTGTGAAAAAGAAGATACCGCTAGATACGGTCTACAGCTGCTACAGGGGGAAGCGTCTCATGTGCGGACAATGTGAAAGCTGCATGCGCCTCAGGCGGGCCATTGAAGCGTGCGGCGCTTCGGAAAAAGCAAACCTACGGATGAAAAAATGACGATGACAATCCACTGGGTCGATCTTCATGACGATTTGACTTATGACGGCAGCCAGCTTTCTCATGAATGGGTGCTTCGGCATACAGGTTCAGACCATGCCATCGTGACCTTTGAAGGCCCGTGCTGCGTTGACAAAAGGTTCATGGTCGACTTTGAGGACCTGAAAAACGGCTGCCGCATCCAGTCAGACAGAATGCTTCACTTTGTCATCAAGCATAAGGGATTTCCCCTGCCTTTTATTGTTTTGGCTCAGAGGCTTTTTATGACGATGATAAAAGAGCTTCTGGAAGACTTCGCCAACCTTTCTGTTGCGCGCAGGGGCGATGACCTTTTTATCAAGGAAGGCAAGCTGAGCATTTCTGTTGCAACGGCCGCCGAAAATAATTCCGTCGGCCTGATCCACGCGGCGCTCAACACCACGAGAGAAGGAACGCCTCCTGAAGTCCGAACGGCATCTCTCTCTGATCTGCCTGTCGACGTGAACATTTTCAAAAAGCGCCTGGTGGAAATGTACACCCACGAATTCAATGATATTTTTCATGCTGCAGGAAAAGTCAGACATGTCTGAAAAAAAAGGTGTGCTTTCAGAGTATTTTTGCTCCTTTCAGGGAGAGGGGCTCCTTGTCGGCCAGAAACAGTTTTTTATACGGTTCCAGGGATGCAATATCCCTCAATGCCGGTTCTGCGACACAAGAGATAAGACCTCATCTTTTACCGTAACTTCACAAAAACTTGTTTCCGCCGTTTTAAAGGAATGTAAAAAAAACGCTTTTGAAGCCATCAGCCTGACCGGCGGCGAGCCGCTTCTTCAGGCGGATTTTATCAAGGCTTTTCTCTCGTCTCTCTGCAAAAAAAAAGGGTTCACCATCTGCCTTGAAACAAACGCGACTCTCCCGGACGGGCTTCTCAAGGTCGCGCCTTTCATTGACTGGGTCAGCGCTGACTACAAGCTTTCCAGCGTGACGAATCAAAAATCTCTTGCAAAAAAACACGATCGATTCTTCCAAGTCCTCGAGCAGAGCCGGCTCCGATATTTTATTAAATCCGTGGTCAGCGAAAGCGTGAAGACGGACGAGTTTTCCTCCATGTGCCGCTTTCTGCGCCGTTCCTGTCCCGGCAAGGTCCTTGTCCTGCAGCCGGAAATGTCAGAAAAGAGTTTTTGCATATCCCGAAAACGTCTTTTTTGCCTCGCCGAAACCGCTTTAAAGATCGGATGCCGCGTCCGTATCATACCGCAGATTCATAAAATCTTGAATTTTCCCTGATTTTTTTTTATTGTATTTGTCATCTGGAAAAAAAGGAGATGACCATGAACTGCCCGTCCTGCCGCAGGGAGCTTGTGAAAAAAAAGCTGGAAAAATTCGAGATCGCTGACTGTAATTTCTGTAAAGGCTTATGGATTGACTCCTTCACTTTTGATAAGCTCAAAGAGTTTGAATCCCCGTTTTCTCCCCTTCTCAAGATCAACATATGGGAGGACGCAGAAAAGCACAAAGTCATCCCCTCTTCCAAATCCTGTCCTCAATGCGAAAAAAAGCTTTACAAGACCGAATATGCCGATTCTCATGTTCATCTCGACATATGCCCTTTTTGTCACGGCATATGGTTTGACCGTGGAGAGCTTGAAAAAGTCATCGCCTACATCGATAAAGAAATAAGCGATGAGACCCTGTCTGAGCTTTTCAACGAGCTGGGGGAGGAACTGAAAGATTTCCTTATCGGGCAAAAGTCTTTTGAAAAAGAAATCAAGCATGTCGGCCTCATTCTGAAGCTCGTGGAATACCGCGTGTTTTCCAAGTTTCCTTTACTGCAGAAGCTGGCGAACTCTCTGCCCATGTAGCCCGGACGTTTTAAGGCTGTCTGTACAGAATCTGCTTCGTTATGCTTCTCTCAGTCTCCTCGACGTATCACAACATACGCCTGCGTCGCCTTCGAGTCGCAGGCCTCGCATCTTCAGCACATTCAACTCTTAAAATATCCGGGCAAACAATTTTCAAAAAACCAAAAAGAAAGAAAAAATCAAACAAATTAATCTATCGCGGGTGAAAGGTGAATATCGTTATTATTCTGGATATTAATCTTTGATTATGAGGATTCGATTTTCTTGAGGAGCTCTTCGTCGATGTCGAAGTTCGCATAGACGTTCTGAACGTCATCGTGGTCCTGAAGTGTCTCGATCAGGCTGAGAAGCCTGGACGCTGTCTTCTCGTCCCTCACCTGAACGTATGTCGTAGGGATCTTTGTGATCTCGGCCTGAGTAAAAGAAAGAGATTTTCTTTCGAATTCTGACCTCACCTTATCGAAGTCTTTGGGATTTGTAAAAACTTCGATAGTGTCTGTCTCATCTTTAAAATCCTCGGCGCCTGCCTCTGTGGCCGCTTCGAGAAGTGCGTTTTCATCCACCTTTGGTTTATCAAAAACAAAATATCCTTTGACCTCAAAAAGATAAGAGACAGCTCCTGCGGAGGCCAGGTTTCCATCCCGTTTTGTAAAAATGCTTCTGATTTCGGAAACCGTGCGGTTTCTGTTGTCTGTCGTGGTTTCGATGAAGACAGCGACTCCTCCTGGTCCATAGCCCTCGTAGGTCACTTCTTCATAAGAGACTCCGGGAAGCTCTCCGGTTCCTTTTTGTATGGCCCGCTTGATATTGTCAGCCGGCATGTTGCTCTCTTTGGCCTTCTGAACAGCTGTGCGGAGACGCGGATTCGACTCAACGTCGCCTCCTCCCAGCTTGGCGGCTACGGTTATTTCCTTACCGAGCCTTGTGAAGATCTTGCCCCTTTTGGCGTCAATAGCGCCTTTTTTATGCTTGATACTGGCCCATTTTGAATGTCCTGACAT
>JAFGJP010000124.1 GCA_016929035.1 Candidatus Auribacterota bacterium
GTGTTGAAGCTCTTGATATGATCGCCGGCAATTCCAGCATAAACAGAAAAAACTTCACATTCTGCCATCTCCTCAGCACGACTGACGGCTTCAGCGATTGACTGAACGGTGCTTTCCATATCAACAACAACTCCCTTGCGAAGCCCCTTCGAAGGGCTGGTGCCGACCCCGATGATCTTTTTCTCCATCTCCTTTGTCACCTCGGCAATCACAGCACAGATCTTCGTTGTCCCGATATCCAATCCCACGATAATGTCGCCTTTTTTCAGCATAATCAGCACTTTCCCTTCTACATTTTCTGTGATTCTTTTTTCTTTTTAACGACAACATGCTTAAACGTCAAATCAATCGACTCGAAAGGAACCTCCTTCTGGCTGAGATCGTTGTAAACCAGGACCAGCCGCTCAAAGTGCTTATCCTCAAAGGAAAAAGGGAGCTTGATCCGAGTCTCATCGCTCAGGGTCAGGAGGAGATACCTGTCTTCCTTGACGTGAACAGACTGAACGCCAAGCGGAATCTCTCCTCTGGTCTCGTAAAATCTTCGGACAGCTTCTACGGTCTTCCTCAGCATTTCCCGGTGCTCCTCGCGGATATGCCCCATGGTGTTGTAGGAAAAGCCGTATATCTCCGGAACATTAAAGTTCTCGCTTTCGAACGGCAGTCGAATTCCTTCCTCGTCGAGAAGGTATTTTCTTTCTCCTGAAATAAAGACAGGGTCCCGCTCAGACACGGTAATCATCAGTGTTCCGGGAAAAGATTTTTTTAAAACCACCGTCTTTATCACGGGGATCTTCCTGATCCTGTCAGCCATTTCGTTCATGTCGATCTGAAAAAGGTTATCATGAAAGCTGATATGTGCCTTTTTTAAGATGTCTTCCTCTTTCACAAAATAATTGCCTTTAATGGAAATATCCTTGATAAGAAAATCTTCCATGTTAATAAAGTTCTTGTATATGTCTTCAGCAAAAATAAAAGCCCCGAGCAGAACAGCGCAGAAACCAAGAATCTTGAGAGATGAAATAACGACTTTAAAAAAGCGCTTGAAAAATCCAGTGGAGCCGGATGTCTTTCTCCGAGACATCCTGGCTTGGAAAGTTTTTTTGTACGGCTTGCGCCCGCACGAGCTGCCTCGCACAAAAGGAAAAAAGATATGTTTTCTTTTCTTATCGTTCATTATTAATTCACAATTATTATATTAAATATAAGTGACAAATGATACTCTATTTTCTCACTTTTCTATTTTCTACGTACTCAACTTCTGTTTCCAGATCGATATTTAGTTTTTCTTTTGCTTTTCTTTTCACGATTTTGATGATCCTTAAGATGTCCCTGGAAGACGCATGTCCGGAATTGACGATCCAGTTGGGATGACACGTTGAGAGGCATGCTCCGCCAGAGCGATACCCCCGGAGACCGATCCTCTCGATGACCTCCCACGCGTGCAATCCTTCGGGGTTCTTGAAGACAGACCCGAACGTCTTGCCTTTTGGACGGCGCTTCTCTCTTTCAATGCGAAAAAAATTTACCTTTTCTGATATGCTTTGCCGTGATGAGGCCTTCTTTCTCAGCGCGGCCTGCAGAATAATCGCTCCTTGAGGGAGCCCCTTGAGCTTTCTGTATTCGAAACGCAGTGAAGCCGACTTGATCCATGCCAACTTTGAGGGAGGGATAAGGACTCTCAGCCTTTTTACACGCCCTCCAATATCCTGAGAAAACGCGCCGGCATTCATGCGGATCATCCCTCCCAGAGTCCCTGGTATTCCTGTCAGAAATTCCAATCCGCCGATCTTTTTCTGCATGCAGAAGCGAAGAAGTTTCTGGGAGCTTATTCCGGCTCCGCAAACGAGCTCGCCCGGCAAATCTTTAATCGCCTGAAAACTCTTTCCCGTCAACTTCAGGATGATCCCCTTGAATCCGGAATCGTCAAAAAGAAGATTCGAACCATTGCCTATGACCTTATAGCGAAGGCGCTTTTTCCTGATCTCCTTCAGAATTTCCATCAGGTCCGCGACGCTCCTGACCAGAATATAGACAGAGCAAAGCCCTCCGACGCCTATCGTCGTCAGCCGCGAAAGAGGCATCCCCAGTATCCACGCGCTTTTGATTTTCTTTTCCTGCATGGCAGAAATAAAAAAATTCAATCGGTTCATAGGCTTCTGCAAAACTCCCTGGCAAGATGATCGATCGATCCGGCTCCCATAAAGACGACCAGAGAAACGTCACTGCGCAAACCGCTCAAAACGCCGTTCAGCTCCTTGAGAGGAACGAACATCGCCTTCCTTTGATCCTTTTTTGAAAGTTTTTCAGCAATCTTCACAGGAAGACGGAAGGCATCCCCGCTTTCTCCGGCCAGATAGATCTCTGTCACGATAACCCTGTCCGCTTCTTTCAGTGATTCGATGAACTGATCAAAAAAAAACTCACATCGCGTGATGCGATGAGGCTGAAAAACAGCACAGACCTTGCCTTCCCCGCAACACCCTCTTGCCAAAGAAAGAACTTTCTTGACCTCTGTCGGATGATGCGCGTAATCCGAAACAAAACGTATCCCTTCCGGGGACTGACAGATCGTCTCAAAACGCCTTTTGACTCCCTTGAAAGACTGAAGACCCGATGTGATTTTTTCCGGCGCTATTCCGCATGACCAGGCGCATGCGACGGCCAGTGCTGAATTCTCCAGGTTATGCTTTCCCATAAGAGACTCACAGGTCAGGTCCATCTTGTATCCGTCAGGCAGAACGATCCTCCCTGAAAATTTTTCTTCATCCCACATGGCCTGAACAGATGACGGATGTCTTTTTCCCTCGCAAACGACAATTTTTTCAGCATCCGTTTTTCCTGCTAATTTCTCAAGAACAGCATCTTCCTTTCTGTACACGATTTTCTCTTTCCGGCTAAGGCCGGATAAAAATACCTGGAGGGTTGAAACAAGATCTTTGAAACCGCTGTAACGGTCAACGTGCTCATGCTCGAGGTTCGTCACAACCGCTATGTGCGGCCTGCAACCCTGAATCGTCCCGTCGCTTTCATCGACTTCAGCAATGAAATAATCTTTTCCTGTCTGGACATAATTTGAGCCGTAGTTCTTCAGTATCCCTCCAGCGTAAGCCTGCACTCCGCAGCCGCTGTGAATAAAAATATGCGCTAAAAGAGCCGCCGTCGTTGTTTTCCCATGCGTTCCGGTCACAGCTATGGCATAGTGGGATTCCTTCATGAGAAGGTTCAGCTTATCCCCTCTTTTGCAGGCGGGGATATTTCTTTGGCGAGCGGCTTTCAAGGCCGGCTCATCTTTTCTGACCGCGCTTGTGTAGATTACCTCATCTATGGTCTCCCACAAAACATCATCCGCCTTTTCGACGATCTGGATGCCCTTTTTTTTCAGCTCTTCGAGATAAAAAGAAGACTGGCTGTCGATTCCCAGGACATCCGCTCCCTCCTCTTTGAGAAGAAGAGCAAGAGCGCTCATGCCGATCCCTCCGACTCCTATGAAAAAATATTTTTTTCTTCGCTCTGTTTTCATATCACCTGTTTGATGTCCCGGATAATTTCTGCTGAGGCCTGATGAAGAAGAGCTTCTTTCATGCCTGAAGACATGCGTTTCCTTTTCTCCCTGTCCCGCAATACCTCTTTCATGGTTTCAAAAAAAGCATCCGTCTCTATATCTTCATCAGAGACCACAACCGCTCCCCCTTTTGAGTAAAGAAAATCGGCATTCCGTTTCTGATGATCATCGCAGGCAAAAGGATAAGGCACAAAAAATGTCGGTATCCCGAAATAGGACAGTTCAGAGATCGTGCTGGCCCCGGCCCGGGACATCGCCACGTCTGCCGCCCTGTAAAGACGCCCCATGTCAGGATCAAATGAAGCAAGATAAAATCCCGCTCCGCTTTTCTTGTAGGCTGCTCTGAGCTCCTCAAGGAAATGAGGGCCTGATAGATGGATGAACTGGATTTCCGGAATTTCCTTTAAAAGCCTGTCCAGATGACTCAAAATGAATTGATTGAGAGAACGCGCCCCCTGGGATCCTCCAAGGATCAGCAGAGTCAATCCCTCCGGGCTGAGCCCCAGCTGCCTGCGTATAGATTCTTTATCAAGAGAGATGGCTCCTGAAACAGTTTGTCTCATCGGATTTCCGGTAAGACAATACTTAACTGATTTTGCTCCGGACGCAAGAGGAAGCGTAAGATAAATTCTCCTGACAAGAAGAGAAGCTATCCTGTTCGCCCGGCCCATGACTGCGTTCTGTTCGAGGACAACACAAGGCTTCAAAAACAGGAATCCGGCGAATACCGCAACGAAACTTGTCGCGCTGCCAAAACCGATAACAAGAACGATTTTTTTCTTGAACAAAAGCATGGAAATCTTTATCAGCGTGCCCATCGTACGCGCAAAAACCTGAATAATGTTCCGCAAGCCCCTGATCTGGATTTCCCGGACAATCACGTAAGGATCTTTCAGGGATTTCAAAAAGCTCTGCGTGATCTTTTTGTCAGAAAAAATATACATGATTTCAAAGTCAGGCAGCTCTTCCTTCAAGGCATTCCCGAGAGCCATGCCCGGCGTTATGTGTCCGCCTGTTCCGCCGCAGGCGATCAAAATGGTTTTTTTTCGTTTCAATTCCGCCGATCCACCATGTAGATGCTTTTTCGATACTGTTTGAGATATTTTTTGATTTCCGCGCTTTTCTGGCTGACTTCAGCGAAGTGACGGAACCGCCTTTCTCCCTGGCTGATGGTTACGGCAAGAGAAATCGTCATGAAAGGATAGATATTTGTCCGCCCTTTGCGGTCACGACCTATCAGAAACCGTCTTTCCCGATCCACCTGGTCATAAAGCTGAGGAACGCCTGCATCAAACTGCTCAATGACGTCGCGGCAAAGGGCATCCACCTTTTTTGGGGCGCTCAGCATGACAAAATCGTCCCCGCCGATGTGACCGACAAAATCGCATTCTCTCTGGTTTTCATTTTTTTTCATCGCACTCAAAAGTGTCCGGGCTGTAAAAGTAATGGCCTCATCCCCTCTCTCGTATCCATAGCAGTCATTAAAAACCTTGAAATTGTCTATATCAAGATAGTAGACGGCAAAATCTTCGCCGCATGCGATTCTTCGCTGGATCTCATTTTTCACGGATATGTTTCCCGGAAGCTTAGTCAGCGGATTGGCGTTAAGAGCATTTTCATTGGCCAAAATAGCCCGCTTTATGCGCGCCAAAAGCTCCTCATCGTGAAAAGGTGACACGATATAATCATCGGCGCCTCCGTTGACAGCTTCTATCTTTTCCCGGATCTCTCCCTGCTTTGTTACGATGATGATGGGTGTGTAATGGAGAATATAATCACGCTTTACTCTTTTACAGAACCGAAGCACGTTCATGCCTTCCGTTTTGAAATCGCCAATAATAAGGCTTGGAGAAAAATGCCGCGCTGTCTGAAATATTTCTTCCTCTGATCTGGCCGCGACGACCTCGAAGCCGGCCGAGCGGAGAACCTGCTCAAGCGGCCGGGCATCTCCGTCAACGACAACGATTCTCTGTTTCTTTTGCATGAGTCTCCGCTTCCTTTATCCTTCAGAGTCTGACGTACTTGCTGATCCTGGTTTTCTGTTCCTTAACGCTGACTTTCAAAGCCGTTTTTTCACGTGAAAACCGGTCGATGTTCAAGATGACGCCTACGGCGACCATCGTCATGACAAGATTGGTCCCCCCATAGCTGATAAAGGGAAGGGGGAGTCCTTTTGTCGGGAGAACACCCGTGACAACTCCCATGTTGAGAAAGGCCTGAATGCCTATCATGGCAACAAGGCCCGAGGCAAAAAACTTTCCAAAAGGATTATCTGCCCGAAGCGCGATCTTCAGCCCGTAGTAAATAAAAAGAAAGAAAAGGACCACGACGCCCACCGCACCCAGGAAGCCAAGTTCTTCACCGAGGATGGAGAAAATAAAATCTGTATGCGCTTCAGGAAGATAAAAAAGCTTTTGGCGGCTTTCCCCGAGGCCCACACCGAAAATTCCCCCTGACTGAATAGCAATAAATGACTGGATAATCTGGTAGCCTGTGCTTTTGGCCTCTTTCCACGGATCAAGAAAAACCAGGACTCTTTGCAGCCTGTACGGAACCTGGACAACTGTCAGATAAACGGCAGGAAGCATGCTGAAAAAAAGAAAAGCTATATAGCGGATTTTCGCTCCGGCCACAATGAGAATCATCATGCCGACAGATCCGATCAGAGCTGAAGTACCAAAATCCGGCTCGGCAAAAATCGGCAGCGTGGAAAGGGAGATAATCATGAGTACCGGGATGAAAAATCCGGTAAGAGACCCGCTTTTTTCATGATGCTTGGCCATAAAAGACGAGAGAAAGAGAACCGAAGCAAATTTCATGATCTCCGAAGGCTGAAAAGACAGAAAACGGAGATTCACCCACCGCCTTGCCCCTCCGGCTTCGACGCCAAACGGTGTAAAAACGAGAAAAAGCAGTCCCATGGCGAAAAGAAAGACAAAAAAAGAGCATTTCCCCATCCACTTGTAGCTGATAAAATAGCCGACAAAAAAGCCGGCGACGCTCAACAATATCCAGATAAGGCTCCTTTTAAAAAAATACAGATAGTCCTGGTACCGCGTGCTTGCATAAATCGCGCTGGTGCTGTAAATCATCACCACGCCAATCGCAACCAGGCAGAACACGATAATAACGATTTTTGTGCTTTCTCTCATTTCAATGGAATGTAGATTACTTGCCCTTCTGTCAGTGCTGGACTTTCAAGATCATTGACTTCTTTCAGCACCTCGACCTCAACTCCGTAGAGCCTGGAGATACCCCAGAGGGTCTCCCCTCTTTCCACTTTATGAGTGATGACGTTTTCATCTTTCGAAATCGGCTGATACGGAATCTGCTGCATGCTGGCCGGCGGGATCTGAAGAATCATTCCCACCTGAATGCTGTTGGAATCTTTTATGTGGTTGAACTCAGCCAGATCATCGACGCTCACGTTAAAGGAGCGGCTGATTTTGGAAAGAGTATCGCCGGGCTTGACCCTGTACTCCCTCACTCCTTCAACATAAACTTTTTTCTCGAGATCCTGCTTCTCTTCAACGCGCCCGGCTTCTTCTCCGAAACGATAAACAGGAACGTTGACCTTTTTGTACTTTTTGTTGAAGGTGCAGCCGGACACCAGAAGAGCGCTTATAACAACTATCAAAAAGACATTACCTCTCCTTTTCATTTTCCCCTCCCGTCAAATCAGGACTTCACCTTTGACTTTCTTCAAAGGAATTTTGATTTTTTCGCCCGGCTTGACGCTGTCAGGATTCGTGATGCTGTTGGCCCGTAAAATATCCTGAAGGGTCACGCCGTACGTATTGGCAATTTTAGTCAGGCTTTCTCCTTTCTTCACGATGTGATCAACAACCTTGACAACGCGAAGTGTCCAGGACGTCCTGTACACCGGAGAAAATGCCGCTTGACTCTGGATAATCCATACCGCACATAAAAACCACATGAGCAGGAATACCCCTGAAATACAAACAACTGTCTTTCTGGTTTTCATTTCATCCTCCTTTTTCACTTTTGATTAATATTTTTTATGCAGCTATCTGCTGCACCGCCGATTTAAAGGCTTCACCTCTCGCCTTGAAGCTTTCAAACATGTCAAAACTGGCGCAGGCAGGAGAAAGAAGAATAACGTCTCCTGACTTCGCATGCCTGATGGCAAGCGCTGTCGCCTCCTGGAGAGAATCCGCAGATGTCACGGGAAAAATATCTCCGAGAGTGTCGATAAGAATTTCTCGCGTTTCCCCGATAACAAAAATTTCCAGCACATCCCTCTTCTTCATCGCTCTGAGAACATGAAAATCCGCACCCTTTCCCCGGCCGCCCAAAATCAGCCTGACCGGATCATGAAAAGAAAAAACAGCTTCAAGAGTCGATGAAGGTGTTGTGGATTTGGAATCATCGACAAAAGTTATGCCGCGCCACCTGTGAAAGATTTCAAGCCTGTGGGGAAGAGGCTTAAAAGATCGCAAAGAGGTCCAGGCGCTGTCGA
>JAFGJP010000013.1 GCA_016929035.1 Candidatus Auribacterota bacterium
CGATCCCTTTCATGATAAATCTAAAAATCCTAACGCTTATTTGCAATACTGTTTTTCGTTCGTTTAGCTAATTTGGACAGTTATGATGGCGAGTTCTATTTTCTCGTCATAATAGAGAATTCTTTTTTATAACGGATAAATCAGACAGGAGCAATTCAATAACATGATTTATAAGTTATTCGGATGGTTCTGGGTCATAACAGGGATATATTTTTTCCTGCGCCCCCGGGTTCTCATAAAAAAAATTCAGCGGAAAAGCAAGTGGCAAATGAGAAAGTGGCTTTTTGTCTTAGCGCTTCTCTGGGGAGCGCCGCTCTTTGCTCTCGGGTGGAGCCAGGAAGGCTTTTTTTCAAAGCTTCTTTTTATCATAGGAATCTTAGCTGTCCTGAAGGGGCTCTTTTTTCTCACCTCACGAGCAGCGTCTAAGATCATCGAGTGGAGCCAGAAAAGCCCGTCTTTTGTCTTCCGGCTGTATGCCTTCGTGCAGGTTATTCTCGGAGTGGTTCTTCTTGCCGTCTCGAAAAAATAAAATGTCTCTTTTTTTAAAACTTGTCTTTCGAATATCTTCCGATGATCTCCATCGCTTCTGTTTCGCTTCTGGCATGTCTGAGCTTTAGCCTCATATCAGGGTCGCTGAGAAGCTTGGCTATTCCTGCAAGAACCTGGAGATGAAGCTCAGGGTGTTCGGCTGGAGAAAGAACCATATAAATAATAAAAACAGGCTCATCTATCGTTCCGTCAAAATCAATGCTTTTGTCCGGGGGCAAGACACCGAGAGCCAGTATCGGGCGGACAAGCTGAGGAAGCCTTCCGTGAAGGATCGCGACGCCTTCTCCGAGAGTAATGCCGCCCTGCTTTTCTCTTTCAAGGATGATCTGAAGGACCTCGCCCGGATTATCGATGAGACCGGCAATTTCCAGCATCTGGATAAGCTTCCATATGGCTTCTCCTTTGGAAGAGACGAGAAAAGGGATCTGCAGGCAGCCGGGCATTATCAGCTCGGAAATATTGATTTTCTCCCTGCTGATCTTGTTTCTGATCAAAGTCTCCTCTCCTTCCAGAAGATCACCTCCTCCGGTTTCCCAGGAGCGCCATTTGATAAGCGTTCTCTCCGATGTCAGAATCCCTGCGATTTCAAAAAAAATCAGCCCGGGGAGGATGATGCCGAGGATTTTACTTCCTTCTTTTCCTAAAACCGCCGCAACAAAAAAAGCCTCGACAGCAGCAACGCCGGCCTGCGGCAGCATGAGCCGGGGCAGCATCTGCGTCAGCCTCATGTCCTGACGCGTGATTTTGCATCCGAGCCACGTTCCTCCGATCTTCCCGGCTGAACGGGCGGCAATATACGCTGCAATAAAGATGAAGTTCTCCGGATGGAAGGACTCCATTTCGATATTGGCCCCGATAAGAGCGAAAAAAAGAAGCGAATACATGGATGTCGCATTTTCAATGCTGAGAGACTTAAAGACATCGCGGCTGTAAAAATTCGATATAAAAATCCCTGCGGTCACAGCCGTGATGAGAAAAGGAAGGTGAAAGTGCATGGCCAGCCCGATTCCCAGGGACACGACTCCCGCAACAATAATAAAGACTTCTACCGAAGGCCCCGGCAGTTCGGATATAAGCCTTGAGAGAAACTCAGGACCAAGGATGCGCCTTCCCGGCTCACGGCTTTTCAGCCACCTTCTCTCAATAGCGATACGCAGTATGGCAAAAACAATGAAACCCAGAAGAAAAGCCAGGATCATCTCTCTGGCAACAGGGAGAACCAGCTTTCCTGCCGTCAGGTGAAAGCTGTTTTTCACAGCAAGAGCCACCTGGATAAAGACTGAAAAAATGATAATCTCGATCACGTCGTCAAGGACGACGATGCCTCCCAGGATATTCCTGAGGCGGCCTGTGATCCCTAATTTATTCATGATGACAAAGGTCGCTGCTGGAGCCGTGGCAATGCCGATGCTTCCGATAATAAAAGCCTGAATAGGAGGGAATCCAATCAAAAGAAACGTCAGAGAGACAAACAGCCACGTGACGCCTCCCTGGATGAAGGTTATCAGGAGAACATCCCTGCCGATCGCTTTCAGCTTGTCAAAAGACAGCTCATCCCCGATGCCAAAAGCGATCAGGCTCAGGAAAACAAACGTAAAGAAATGAAGGCTTCTCAGAGCACTTCTGTAAGCCGGGAACCGGCTTTCCAGGAAAAAAAGAAGCAGCGGGCCGACGAGAAGCCCGCCAAGCACCTGCCCGATCACTTCTCCGAGATGGAGCCTCCGGGTGATCTTGCTCGCATAATGGGCCGTCAGCACCAGAAGTCCAAGGGACACGATCTGCATATAAAAAACTTCAAAAGGCATCGGCCATGGCCCCCTGATAATCCAAAGTCGGACTTCTTGATTCTATCTTTTTTCTTGATATTCAAAAGAGTAAATCAATCATTATATATCAATAAGCAGGCATATCAATAAAATTCTCTTGTGAGTCAACGGGCCGGGATAAGCGATCATGCAGAATTGAGGAGAAAACAAAAATACATCCGGTTAATAATTCGTTACTGCTCGAATGATCAAGGCAGGAGGTCTAATTTTCCAACAGTCTTTCCAGGCTTTCCTTAAGCCCTTCCATAGGTTTTCCCTGCCAGTAGACTTTTCCTTCCCGGTCAATAATAACAGCTGCCGGAACATTTTTGACTCCGTACTTGCTTTCCGTTGTATCGGAAATCCCTATGGGATTCTTCATTTCATTTTTTTTGACGAAATTCTCTATATATTCAATTTTCCTCTCTCTTGTAAGAGAAAGAATAACGACACCTTCTGGCTTATATTTCGCATAAAGCTCCTGGATGTGAGGTAAAGAAACACGACAGGAAATGGACCATGTCGCCCAAAAATCCAGAATGACGATTTTACCTTTTAATTCCCCCAGCGTAAGAGGGTCGGAGTTGATCCATTCGACCACATCGATCTCAGGGGCTTTTTCCCCGACAAGATACTTTTCGGCCTGAGCAAACGCAGCGTTCACGTTCAGCACGCTGAGAAAGAGGATCATACACATCAAGCATGTCTTTCGCATGTTCGTTCCTCCATCTTTATCTTTTTTATATTCAAAAACTTATGGATCTTTTTTTAATCTGGCATCATCACGCATGAAGCCATGGAACATCCAGCTGCCGCCGATATAGCGATAAGAAAACCACACCTTGTTCCCGTTTTTCGTTTCCACAAGAACCATGGCGATATCATCGCCGCGGATTTCCATTTTCAGGATCTCCGCGATTTCGCCGTTTTCTTTCATCTGCAGATTTTTCTCCATAAGAAGCTTTTTGGCGTTTTCGTCGATCATCGTATTTCTTTCACTTGCCGCCTGTTGACGTTATTTTACGCTATTTCTTATAAAGAAGCCGTTTTTTCATCGCCTAGTTAAAAGACAAACCGTTTGACGTCCTTGAAAAATACAGGCCCGACGCTTTACTATTATATTTTATTTTTCCGATCACGGAAACCGAAAAATCCGGGCAAGGCTTTTCTTTTTGTCTCTTTTTTGATAAACTTGTATAAAATCTTTAATAGGGAGCTTTTTTTCAATGTCCTATTCTTTTGATGCCGTTATCTTCGATATGGACGGGGTGCTCACAAAAACAGCCCGCGTTCACGCCCAGGCATGGGAGCAGGTCTTTGACGACTATCTTCATCTGCGCGAACAAAAACACGGCGAAGCGTTCAAGGAATTCGATATCAACAAAGACTACCTGAAATATGTTGACGGGAAACCCCGTTATAAAGGCGTTCAAAGCTTTCTGAAATCAAGGAAGATCAATCTGCCTTTTGGAGAGGCGGACGACAGCCCTGAAAAAGAAACCTGCTGCGGAATCGGGAACAGGAAAAATCAGATCTTCAACGCCATCCTCGCAAGCGACGGAGCCGATGTTTTTGAACCTGCCATCGAATTTATTCAGGACATCAAGGCATCCGGGATCCGGGTGGGGCTGGTCTCATCATCGAAGAACTGCCAGAAAATCATCAGGTCAGCGAAAATTGAAGGCCTTTTCGAGACTATTGTCGACGGCGTTGTGTCCAGCAGGCTGGGCCTCAAGGGCAAGCCTGCCGGAGACGCTTTTGTCACAGCCGCCTTTCAGCTGAACACGACACCAGAACGTTCTGTTGTCGTCGAGGACGCCACTTCAGGAGTGCAGGCCGGAAGGAACGGAGGGTTTCGTCTCGTCATCGGCGTGGCCAGAAAACATAATGAAAAAAGCCTTTTCAAGTACGGGGCCGACGTTGTTATCAGAGACTTCTCGCCTCTTTCCAAGGAATGGATAGAAGAATGGTTTCAAAGATCCCCCGAACTCCTTTTTGACAGGTGGAAAAAACCAGAGCCAAAAAAGAACGACATCGACTTTCTTAAAGGGATTATCAAAAATTTTCACTATTCCAGAAGCCCGAAAGACCTTCTTTTCTCAAGGCAAAAGACGGTCTTTTTTCTGGATTATGACGGCACGCTCACGCCCATCGTCGATCGTCCGGACATGGCCATTCTCTCACCAGACATGAGATCAACTGTCCGCTCTCTTTCCAAAAAGCATCTGACCGCTGTCGTGAGCGGGCGAATGAGGGAAGACGTCGAGCGCCTCGTCGGCATCGACGGTCTTTTTTACGCCGGCAGCCACGGATTTGACATCAAAGGGCCCCGATTTGAGATGACGCTGCCCGAAGTCCAGGAGATCATTCCTGATATCCGAAAGATCACGGAAAGGCTGACTCACACTTTCGGGTCCCTCGATGGCGCAATCGTCGAACATAAAAAATTCAGCGTCGCCATGCACTACCGGCTTGTCCAGGAAAAGCATGTGGCCGGGATCAGGGAATTTGTTGAAAATATTATCAAGGAGAACAAAAAGCTCCGCCTGATGTGCGGAAAAAAAGTCTTCGAAATCCTTCCGGCGCTGTACTGGAACAAAGGAAAAGCCATCTGCTGGATTATGAAGGCGCTGCAGCTCTCATGGAAAAACACCCGCGTAGTCTATATAGGAGACGACACGACAGATGAGGATGCTTTCCGGGTCATCCGCCACAACGGTCTGGGAATACTGGTCTCTCATGATCCAAAACCATCTTCAGCTCATTTCAGGGTCATCAGCCCTGATGATGTAAAAAAACTGTTCGAAATGATTATCTCTCATTCCTGATTATGCGCGAGAAAAAACAAGACTGCTGGAAAATTGTCTACAATAGCTTTGATCCTGAAAAGGAAAGCCTGAGAGAAGCTCTCTGCGCTGTCGGGAACGGCTACTTTGTTTCCCGCGGAGCAGTTCCTGAGTCATCAGCTTCTGAAATCCATTATCCCGGAACATACATGGCCGGCGTCTATAACCGGATTCCTTCCCACATTGCCGGACGCACGATCTACAATGAAGATCTTGTCAACTGCCCGAACTGGCTATGCCTGACTTTCCGCGTTGGTGACGATGAATGGTTCTGCCCTTCTTCCACAACTATTCTTTTTTACCGCCAGGAGCTCGACATGCAGGGTTCGACCCTCACCAGACTTATGCGGGTAAAAAACTGGAAAGGCCAGATCACAACTATCAAAACTGTTCTTTTTGTTCATATGGAGCATCCACACCTGGGTTTTATGCGCTACTGCATCACCCCGGAAAACTATTCCGAAATCCTTTCCGTCAGAACGATGATAGACGGAAGCGTTCGAAATACAGGCGTGGAGCGCTACCGCAAGCTGAACTCCAAACATCTGGTTATCCAAAAAAAAGGCTTGTTTTCCCCTTCAGGCATCTACCTCTCCGCTCAGACGAGCCGCTATAAGATCAAAATCTCCCTGGCTTCAAAAACAGGGCTGCTCTGCGGGAAAAAGAAACTGGCGCCAAGAATCCAAAATTTTTCTTCCAACGAAACCATAGGGCAGGAACTCGTTTTTAAAGCCGAGAAAAACAGGACTTATACTGCCTTAAAGACAGCGGCTCTCTTTACTTCCAACGATGATGTTTCTCACCCTCTTGATGCCGCCATCCGCCTTGTCAGGAAAACGCACGGTTTCAAAAATCATCTCGCTTCTCATCACAGACGCTGGAAGCGCCTATGGGACAAAGTCGATATTCAGATCGCAGGAAACGCATTTTCACAAAAGGCCCTTCGCTTCCACGTCTTTCACCTCCTGCAGACCGCTTCTCCGAATACGGTCAAACTCGACGTCGGCATTCCCCCGAGAGGGCTTCACGGAGAAGCCTACAGAGGGCACATTTTCTGGGATGAAATCTTTATTCTTCCCTTTTACGACCTCCACTTTCCTGACATCACGAAAACAGCCCTTCTCTACCGGCACAGGAGGCTCCCGGCCGCGCGCCGGTACGCCAGGGAAAACGGCTACAGCGGTGCCATGTTCCCGTGGCAAAGCGGAATGAGGGGGCAGGAAGAAACACAGGTGATCCACCTGAACCCGCTTTCAGGCAAATGGGGACCGGACCACAGCCGGACCCAGCGACACGTCTCCCTTGCCATAGCCTACAACGTCTGGGAGCATTTTAAAAGAACGTCTGATGTCAACTTTCTCCGAAGCTGGGGTGCAGAGATCATCCTTTCTATTTCGCAGTTCTTTGCCACTCTTGTCTCCTATGATCCCTTTGACGGCCGCTACCACACAAGCGGGATCATGGGGCCGGATGAGTTTCACGAGCGCCTTCCCAGCCGCCCAAACGAAGGACTGAAAGATAACGCTTACACGAACATCATGATCGCCTGGCTTTTAAGGAGGGCTGTCGAGCTCATTGAAATCCTTCCTGACAGAGAGAAAAAAAGAATCCTGAAAAAACTGAAATGCAAAACCTCTGACCTTGAGAAATGGAATGACATCGCGCACAAAATGGCCGTTTATATGAACAAGGATGGTATCGTCAGCCAGTTTGACGGATACTTTTCTCTCAAGGAAATCGACTGGAACAAGTACAGGAAAAAATACAGGGATCTGCACCGCATGGATCGCATCCTTAAAGCGGAAGGCCGATCCCCGGATGATTATAAAATATCCAAGCAGGCCGACTTTCTTATGCTTTTTTATCTTCTACCTCTGTCAGAGGTCAAAGAAATTTTCCAGCAGCTCGGTTATCCGTTCAGCCGTGAACACCTGAAAAAAAATTACGAATATTATTTAAAAAGGACATCTCACGGCTCAACGCTGAGCCGCGTTGTCCACTGCTTCATTGCCGATATCATCGGGCGGAGAGATGAGGCATGGAAGTACTACATCGATGTCCTGGAATCAGATCTTCATGATACCCAGGGCGGGACAACGCCAGAAGGAATTCACACGGGGGTCATGGGAGGAAGCCTTGACATCGCCTTGAGGGGATTTGCCGGGATCAACACGCTCAAGGACAGGATCCATGTTTATCCCAGCCTTCCGAAAAACTGGAGAAAGATGAGATTCAAATTCTGCTACAGGAAAAAATGGATCAGCGTTTCTGTCACGAACTCCTTCTTCAGCTTCCTTATTCACGGACGAAAAAATGAATCTTTTCCTGTTCCGATCCAGATCTGCGGCAAGCTTCACTACTGCGTGCAGGGCAGACGATACAAAGTCAAAATCTCAAAACCGTTTGTTCGCTGATAAGCGCCTTCCATCGCTCATCTCCTCACAAAAAACATTTTCAGCGTCACGTGTTCATCGTCCTGCCACGGCCAGAGCATGGCCAAAAAAATAACATCATCGATCTGCCGCTTAAAAAGCGTCTGTTCTTTTCTTATTCCGCCATAGGGGTCAAGAAGCTTGATATCGCCTCTTTGCGCCTTTTCGCCAGCCGTCTTTGCAGGCGATCCAAGGATCTCATCCAGGACTTTCAGCCACTTTCCCTCATCCTGACGGAAAAAAACAACTTCAAAATACTCATCTCCGTCCTCTCTTTTTTCAAAAACAGGCAGCGCTGAAAATTTTTCTGACATCTTTTTTAAAAGCATGAAAAGTTCTCCTGAAAAAAGCTATGCGGCTTCCTGATTCGTTCCAGACGCTTTCTTTTTTCCTGCCAGGACTTTCAGTGCCCACAGCGCAATCCCTGCAAAAATGATCAGGATGACACCAAGGACCGGACGATAAAACAACCAACCGGCAGCCA
>JAFGJP010000125.1 GCA_016929035.1 Candidatus Auribacterota bacterium
ATGGGAGCCATTGCCGAGCGGTATGATATCGGAGAGGCGGCCGTCAGGTCCGTCTTGAGCGGCGTGGACGCTGTTCTTATCTGTAAAAAAAGATCAAGCGTGCTCCGGGCTCACCGCGCCCTTTGCCGGGCTGTTCAGAGCGGCAGGATACCGCAGAAGATAATCGAGAAGAGCCTTGAAAGAAAAAAAATATTTTACAGGAAGATCGAACGCCTTCTGCCTGTTTTTCAGAGGCCTGTCAGAGAAAAGGCCGTAAAGGATCTGTCTTTGAGAACGCTGAGGAAATACAGCCCAAAGGTTTTGACCGTTCTCAAGGGACGAAGCTTTCTGCCGCTGGATAAGAGGAGCAGGATTTCTTTCCTTATCTCATCCAGGCATCCCCGGATCCTTGTTGAGGACAGGCAGAACGAGCAGAAAGATTTTAAAAAGCTTCTTTCAGAAAACGGCCTGGTCAGGTCATGCGACATCATTCTTTACAGATCGGAGAAAGAGCTTTTACGCAAGATCAATCAGGGGCGCGCATCAAGAACCGCTGTTTTTTTCTCAAGCGATCTCTTTAGAGATGATATGCAGAAAAAAGCGTTTCATGCAGCTCTTTCCCGCTTTCAAAAGGTTGTCTGCGTCATAACCAAAAACCCGGCTGATTTTCTGTTTGTAAGGGAAGGGTGCCACGCCGCCATTGCAACCTACTGCCTGACATATGACATTCAGCAGGCGCTGCTGCAGCTTCTTTTTCATGGAGAGGGAGGAAGCGGCCGGCTTCCGGTCAGGTTAAAATAAAATTTAAGAAGGAACAAAAAAATGTCCAGGAAAGAGTCCTTTCGATCAAAGCTTGTCCGGCTTCTGGTCATCATAGGCCTTTTGCCGCTGGTCGTCTTTTTCTATTTTTCTTCCATCAAAGTCAAGGCAATTCTTATAGATAAGACCGGCGTGAGCCTTCAGAAGACAGCCAGAGAAAAATCGATGAGAATCGGTTACATCATTGACGATAAGATCATCATCGCAGAGAAGATCATTGAAGACAAGGAGTTGAAGAGGGAGTTTCTTAACAAGCTGAATCCGTCATCGGGAGAGTCCGTTGAAAGCGGTTTTTCAAACGATCTTCTTGATATTCTTCATCTCCACAGAGAGATTCTCAATATCGCGTTCATTGATAGCGCTGGCCGGGTTTTCTTTGAGTCTCGCCATGAAAGGACCATCCATGATTCGCTGAAGAAATGGTGGAAGGATTCAGAAGAGAAGCGGGCAAGTGGAGAAACATTTCTTTCTGATCTTCTGTTTTTTCCGGAGAGGATGAAAATCACGGCAAATATTGTTGTTCCTGTTCATGGAGAAAGCGGGCGCTTAGAGGGCTTCATCGTTTTCAACATGAATTTCAAGGAGATCATTTATCTCATATGGAGGGTCGATCCGTTTGATCCGCACGTGACTTTTTTCAGAAACGACGGATTTGTCCTTTTGGACACAAGCGATGTCTTTTATCCGCTTATCGTTACCAGGGAATTTCTTGTTGAAACTTTTCTCAAGAAAAACAGCTGGCGGAAAGGGCTCGCGCGCGCGCAGAAGACCAACATTATTCTCGGATATTCAAGCCTGGATCAGTTAAACGAATTCCTGTGCGGCAGCGACAAGTATTACCTGATGGTCTTCAATGATGAAAACGAGGTCCTGTGGCCTGTTCTGAAAAGTTATTTCCAGTCTTTTATTATCATTTTTCTCATCATTTTTGTCATTATTCTCTCCGCATTTTTTGATGTCAGAAAAATGACACGGCCCCTTTTGGCCCTGAAGAAGGGGACGGAGATGATAGGGCAGGAAGATTTCGACTACAGGGTCAAAATAGAGACCGGGGATGAAATAGAGGAGCTGGGAGATGCTTTCAATCAGATGAGCGAAAAGCTCAAGATTTCCAAGTCGCGGCTTGAGGCGCAGAACAGGGAGCTTCTGCAGCTCAACGAGATTAAGTCGAATTTTCTCTCTCTTGTCTCTCATGAGCTGAGAACGCCTCTGATGATCATCCAGGAATCTGTTTCTCAGATACTGGACGGGCTGAAGGGCCCGGTAAGCCCGGAGCAGGAAGAATTTCTTTCCATGTCAAAAAGAAATATCCAGAGGCTCAACAAGATCATTGATGACCTCTTAAGCATATCGAAGATAGAAGCAGGCAAGATGATCCTTAGGAGAAGGAAGGTCGATATCGTCAAAGCTATCCGGGAAGAAGTGGCTATTTACAGGTATCGGGCGAAGGATAAGGGGATCGAATTTTCCATGAATATTCCTGATGAAGCAATACTTCTTTACTGTGACGAGGACAAGCTGAAGATCATTGTCGCCAACCTTGCCAGCAATGCCATCAAGTTTACTCCTCTGGGCGGGGAGATTCACCTGGAGCTAAAAGATCATATTAATGAGATTGAGCTCGTCGTTTCAGATACAGGTCAGGGAATACCGCCGGAATTTCACGAGAAGATCTTTGAAAAGTTTGAAAAACTTAACCATGTTCCGCTCACAGGCGTTGCCAGCACAGGCCTGGGGCTGGCCATAGCCAGGGAATTTGTTCTCCTGCACAAGGGAAGAATATGGGTTGAAAGCGAAGAGGGTCGGGGAAGCCGGTTCCATGTGGTTTTCCCCAAATACACGGAAAACAAATACTTCAAGGAGTTCTTTACAGAAAAGATCAAGCAGGCCCAGCACAGGCACACGGACCTGTCGATACTGATACTTCGCCTCAGCGCCTATGAGAGGGTCTATGTTGACGTGATGAAAAAAAGAAAGCTTTTCTCTCATATGATCAATATATCGTTCAATCATATTTTTGATTATGAAGAGATTATCCCGCTCAAGAACATGGATGAGATCTATGCTTTTCTTTTCACGGATGAGAAGGGGGCGGAGATCATTGTCGACCGGCTGAACAGCATTTTGAACGACTACCTTGAGCAGAAGAAGCTGAAAGAAACATTTCTCGTCAATATTCTGGCCATTTCCTATCCTGAAGACGGTCAGGATCCGAAGTCTCTGCTGAGAACAGCCGGCAATCTTTTTCATTATCTGGATCCTCTGAAAAAGAAGACAAAAATGCTGGGAGAACTGCTTGTTGAAAAAGGTTTGCTGCAGGAGGATGACCTTCAGCGGGCCTTGCGCAAGCAGGCGGGCACAGGCGATCTTCTCGGGAAGATCCTGATTGACGACAAAACGGTCAGCGCAGAGATCCTGGCACAAGTTTTGAGCGAACAGCTGGGTATACCGCTTGTGAATATTGAAAACCTAGATGTGAAAGAAAAAAAGTTGTTTGAAATTTTGCCGAAAGATTTTATTATTAAGTATAAAACGTTTCCTGTCAGCCTGAGAGAAAAAATACTCACGCTGGCTTTGGTTAATCCTTTTGATATCAATGCGATAAAGAAAGCCTACAGGATGACAGGAAGCCAGACGATTATCATCCAGCTGATATTGATGCATGATTTCAATTCGCTGACCAGGGAATCCGGGCTGAGCGGAGAATGATTGACCCGGCTTTGTAAGGAGCATTATGGGATCAAGGAAAAAGATACTCATTGTTGAAGATAATGAAAAAGATTTGCAGACAGTCGTCGAGTATCTTCAGGATGAAGGGTATGAGCTGATCACTGAGCGCAATGGAGAAGATGCTCTGGATTACATGGAAATGGAAAAGCCTGATCTGATCATTCTGGACCTCATCCTTCCAGAGATTGACGGGTTCCAGATCTGCCAGAAGATCAATCAGGCCAGAAGCTACTGGAGCCCGAAGATCATTATCATCACGGCGCTGACCCCGGTTCTTGACAAGTTTAAAGGCGACTGGCTGGAGCAGACGCAGGCTAACGCGCTCCTGACAAAGCCTGTTTCAAAGGAAGAGCTGCTCAGCCGAGTGAGATCTCTTTTATAGGAAGTCCCGTGTCAGGTTTGGATCGATGGCAGATATTATACATGTGAACAGCGAGAACTTCGATGATTTTGTCCTCAATGGGACAAAGCCGGCTGTTGTTGATTTTTCAGCCGAATGGTGCGGGCCCTGCAGGCGGCTCTATCCACTACTGGAAGAAATAGCTGCCGAGTATAAAGGCCGCGTCACCATCTGTCATCTGGATGTGGATGAAGCGGAAGATATCACTCTCAGGTACCAGATTACTTCGCTTCCCAGCCTTCTGATGTTTAAGGACGGCGAAGTCGTTTCCAGGATGGCGGGCCTATCCTCGAAGCAGGCCATAACACAAGTCATGGAATCCTCTCTTTTTCCATAATGAAAGGTTGCTGTCGCAGCCGCGTGAGAAGCATCTATGGACAAAAAAGTTGAAGACTTAAAAACTCACATCAAGCAGCTATCCGAAAAAAGGAATCTGTGCCATGCGGCCATGGATTTTCTTCAGGAAGGCCTGCTGATCATTGAAAAAGACGAGGATATCGCTTTTTATAACAGCTCCTTTGTCAAGCATCTGGACATACAGGTGAAAAGCAGTCTTTTGACAATAGGAGATCTGAGAAGACATCCAATTTTTGGAAATATCCTGCATGAAACACAAAAGACGGATTTCATCCATTACGCGCGTGACGTGGAGATTTTTTCTCCATGGAGAAAGCATCTGAACATCCGGGCCGTAGCGCTTGACAGGAAAAAGCCATCCAAGTCGGTCGTCTACATTATTCAGGACACCACGTTTCTGAAAAGAAAACAGGAAGAGACTTTTCAGCAAAAGAAGCTCGGGGCCGTTTTATCTCTCGGGGCCGGATTTGCTCATGAGATCGGAAATCCTCTGAACTCGCTCAATATTCATCTTCAGATCATGAAGAGGATTCTCGATAAAGGAGCGACGAACAAGCGGCAGCTTGCAGGCCTGAAAAAGGAAATCACCATTCTGGAAGGCGAGGTAAAAAGAATGGATAACGTGATTTCAAATTTTCTTAAGGCAACGAGGCCTGAGAAAGTATGCTTCAAGGAAATCGACATTGTTGAAACGGTCAGGCTTTCTCTTGAAAGCCTTCGCGGCGTAGCTGAAAAGAGAAGTATCGGAATTGATTTTCATTCTTCTTTTGAAAGAAAATTCCTTTTTGCGGATGCGCAGAAGATCCAGCAGGCGATAATCAATATCGTTCAGAACGCGATTGAAGCCATAGGGGAAGGGGGGCAGATCACTGTTTCCTGCACGGAAAGGGAGGGAGGGATCGACATTGCGATAACCGATGACGGGCCCGGTATTTTAAAGGAAGATCTCTCCATGATCTTTGACCCGTTTTTTACGACAAAGTCGGATGGCGTGGGGTTGGGACTGGTTATTTCTTACCAGATCATCAAAGAGCATGACGGCGACATCTCAGTGAAAAGCTTTCCAGGCGAAGGTACGACTTTTCTTATCCGGCTTCCTCTGAGAGAATACAAGCTGAAGTTCATTGAAGACAGTAAAAAGTAATTTTCAGGATATCAGGGTATTAGGCAATCAGGTCATCAGGCTAAATTTTTCACCTGATATTCTGATGCCCTGTTACTCTGATCCCCTTTATCGGTAATCTTGCATCCTGTATCTCTTTTGTAAGCAAAAACTGGTTGTTTTTTTCCCTGTTTGAACTTATGATATTTGTACCCGCCTCCGCGTAGAACACGGCTATAAAGCTGGAGTTCCACGTCAGCTATTGCTGGCAAGGTCTCACATTTGGTGGATAGCGGGAAGGGTATCTCGACGCAGTGAGCCGTCCTGCTCGCTGTAGCTTTGCGAAGGCGGAAGGCGCATATAGATAGATGCAGCTTCAGCGAAGGCTGATAAGCTTTGGCGAGGTGTCACCTGTGAGGCTCCACTTTTTCAAAGAAAGCGTATGATAGCAAAAATACGAAAATATCTTTTGATCCTTTTTGTTGTCCTTCCTCTGGCAAAAGCTTATTCGGATGATTTTGAATTAGGTATAAGGGCCTATAATGACAGTATTTATGGAATATCATTAAAGTATTTGTCAAAGTTTCTTGAAGAAGCCGGGGAGAGCGATATTGAAAGAAAGATCATTGCGCAGTTCACCATGTCTCGAATATATGTTCAGACCGGCCGGATAAGAGAGGCCTGTCCTCTTGTTGACACCATTTTGAAGAGAAAGAGCATCCTTCAGCAAAACGGGATTTACGACTCCGCCTTATTGATGAAAGTCCAGTGCACGGCGTTTTTATCAGGCATCCGCGAGGCTTTTGAGCTTCTTGAACATCAGGGATCCGAAAAAAGCAAAAATGATCTCTGGAGACACAAAATCAGCATTGTCCGGTTTTTGGCTGAAGTCAAAGATGACGCGGTCATTGATGAAGTTATAACGCTCTACAGAGACGAGATGGACAGCAAGGCGGAGTCGCTTCTGTACCTGATGAAAGTCGAATACCTTTTAAGAAAAGACAGGGCTCATGAAGCGCTCAGCCTGCTGACGGAAAAAATTGAAAAGGAGATGGATGCCGTAAAAAGCGATCCGTCACTTTTTTCTTTTTACTCCAGCCTGAAAGGAGATGCTTTTTATAAAACGCTTGATTATGCTTCTGCCATAGCTTTTTATCAAAAATCCCTCGAAGCCGGGGATCCCTATTATCTTGATAAGGCTCTTTTGGATTACAAGCTTGGGCTGGCTTACTGGAAAAAGGGGGATGCCAGCAGCAGTCTCAAGATCCTCAAAGAATTCCTTGAAAAAAATGATAACAGGAAGGAAGTGAATTCTGCGGCAAGCGTTCTTTCTCAGATATATATCGAGCTGAAAGAATATGACATGGCCAGGGAAACGCTTCTCCAGTACCTTGATCCGGACATCAAAGACCGTGATTATTTCAAAGCCCTTTACTGGATGGGCGAGGCCTGCTACAGGCAGGGCCAGTACGGGGATGCCATGAAAGCTTACAATGACATGCTGGCATCAGGCGATGGAGAAGTCGTCGCGCTGGCCAGCTACGGAAAAGCCTGGGTTCATTACAAGTCCGGAGAGTACGATCTCGCAAAAACCGCTTTTGATGATCTGGCGAAGCAAAGCCTGGCAGCGGACATGCTTCTCAGCGTCAAGCTCGCTCAGGCCAATCTTTCGTATCTTACGGGGAATTACGAGGAGTGCAGGGACACTCTGCAAAAGCTCATAGAGGAAGGTCGGAACGTTGACAGAGATAAAATCTTTTACAAGATCGGGATGTGCTATCTTTCTCTGGGAGATTACGCAGAAGCCATAGCGTCGTTTCAGAAGGCGGCTGAAAAGGAGGGCTCACAGATTCAGGAGAAAAGCCTTTACAAGATCGCCCAGGCGTATTTTCTTCAGGGAGAATATGAAGAAGCGATCATGAACTATAAGGTTCTCAATGAAAGGTTTCCGCAGGGACCTCTTTATTACAAGTCTTATCTGGAGATAGGGCATGCCTATTACAATCTGTTCCGATACGGAGAAGCCATCGATACATACCGGTTCATCATTGAAAACGCAAAAAAAGATTATTACCGGACAAAGGCGACTTACTTTCTCGGTTGGTGCTACTATCTGCTCGGGAAAGAATCCGATACAGTGAAGATTTTCCGGTCTTATCTGAAAGATTTTCCAAATTCCAACCTCAGCCCGGACATCCAGTTCTGGCTGGGCGAATATTTTTTCAACAAGAAGCAGTATACAGAATCTCTTAAAGAATACAGGCAGCTCGTTGAGCGCTATCCGGATTGCTCTCTTGTTGACGACGCTTTTTTCTGGGGCGCCAAGGCTTCTCAGAAGCTTGGAGACGCAGCTACTTCTCTCAGCCTCCTTGACAGCCTGGTCACCAAGTACGCCAAGAGCGACCTCATCCCGGACGCCTATCTGGATAAGTCAGATATTTATTCCGGCCGAAAAGAATATGATAAAGCCCTTTTGGCGCTGGAGGAAGTCATCCAGAAATATCCGGAGAGCTATCTTTATTATGATTCTCTGATCAAGAAGGCCCGCCTTCTCAAGATAACGGGAAAGATCAATGAAGCTGAGCTTCTTTACGAAGATGTTCTTCAGAGGCTGCAGAAGGAAAAAAAAACAGTTTCTCCTGACTGGATATGGGAAGCGGCCGTCGTCAACAAAGAGGCGAACAAGAACGACGAAGCCGTTGAAAAGCTTCTCCTTCTCATCTATGGAAACAACAGTCCGGAGATGTTCAAAAAATCCATTCTTCTGGCCAAGGACATTCTTGTTCAGGAGGGGCGGCTGGAGGATGCAGAGATCCTGCTCAACAAGCTCCTCAACGAAGGAAAAAATATCAACCGGATTTCCATACGAAGGGAGATCCGAAAACTTCAGTTAAAAATTAACGAAAGGAATAATCAGTCATGATTTTCAGTCTCTTTCAAAAAGGCGGTCCCTTGATGTATCTGATCCTGGCCGGCTCAGTACTGGCCATCACGGTTTTTCTGGAACGGATGATCCATTATCACCGCGCTCAGATAGACACGGACAAGTTCCTCGTTGGTCTTAGAAACGTTCTGAAGAAGCGCAATATCGTCGAAGCTGTGACGATATGTGCCGAGACTCCTGGCCCTGTGGCCTCCATCCTCAAGTCCGGAATTCTGAAACATGGGAAAAGCCGGGAGATCATCAAGGAAGCAATCGAGGATGCTTCTACGCATGAAATCCCGCGTCTGGAAAAAAACCTCATCATTCTCGCGACGATCGCCCACATCACCCCGCTTCTGGGACTTCTCGGCACTGTCCTCGGAATGATCAAGGCGTTTATGGTGATCCAGCAAAAAGCCGGTCTCGTGAACCCGGCCGATCTGGCACAGGGGATATGGGAAGCTCTTATCACGACGGCATTCGGCCTTTCCATCGCCATACCGGCGTACATGGCGTACAACTACCTTGTCAGCCGGGTGCGCACGTTCATATCCGACATGGAGAGAGCTGCCAGCGAGATCGTGAATATTCTTGACGAGCAGGAAGAAAATTATGAGATTTAAGACCAAGCTGAAAATCGAAGCCGGACGGCTGGACCTGACGCCGCTTATTGACGTTGTCTTTCTTCTTCTTATTTTTTTTATGCTTTCGTCATCTTTTATTTTTCAGCCCGGGATCAAGGTCAAGCTGCCGGAGTCTGATGTCTCTGAGACAAAAAAAGAGAAGAGCTTTGAGATTATTCTGACTCAGGAAAACCTGATCTTTTTCAACAGCGAGAGAATTTCCATAGAGGGCCTTAAAAGAAAAATGAAGATCATCGGGCGAAACTTTCCCGAGGCCGTGGTCATTATCAAGGCCGACGAGAATACCCGTCACAAGAACGTTGTGC
Organism: Candidatus Auribacterota bacterium; assembly: GCA_016929035.1. GTDB lineage: Bacteria > Auribacterota > JAFGBW01 > JAFGBW01 > JAFGJP01 > JAFGJP01. Next base: position 9,260 of record JAFGJP010000125.1, read on the forward strand.
GGATCATGAGCATCGCCAAGATGAACGGCATCAAGAAGCTCGGGATAGCCACGCGTCCGGTGGAAGAAAGCCATGAAAAATAAAGTTTTTATTTTCTCATTTGCCGGCGCTGTTTTTCTCAACATCATGTTTTTCACTGTCCTCCGCATCCAGTCGCCAAAAGTCATCAGCATCATGGAAAGCGAAGTCTATCTCATGGATGACGTCAGCGAATCTGGAGAGATGTTCCCGGACATGTCTGAATCTGACGGGGCCGGCGCCGTGACGCCGTTTTTTTCCCTTCCGGGCGTTTATCAGAAAATTTATTCTCCGGAGATGAAGTACAAGGTCGACACCCTGAAAGATGAATCCGCTCTTCCCGAGTATGACCCTTTTAGCGAAGACCAGAAAATCGTCTCAAAGTCCATGGACTTTGTCCCTGAAATAAGAACAGCCGCGCTTTCTTTGACGCGGGATCTTGTCAGCCGGGAAAAAGAGTGCCTGGAGAAGTGGGGAGGAGGCAGAGCAAAGGGAGAGGGCAGAGTCCTTCTTACGGAAAGCCTGAAGGGTTATTTTGATGAAAGCGTCATCCAGGAGTCGTTTCTGTCATCAGGCATCTCCCTTCAGGGAGAGCTGGCCGTTCATATCGTTTTTTTCAGCAAGAACTCGTTTTCCGTCATGATAAAAGACGGCCCTTCTGACGAGTCGCTTGATCCCTTTCAGGTCAACCAGGCTTTTCAGAAGGCCTTTAAAAAGAATCACGCTTATGTTCCGGAGAAGCTCTACGGAAAAATTTCAAGAGAGCCTGCCATATGATACGCGTTGATGTGACAACATTTTTTTTTATTATGGTGACCCTGCCGGTAGTCTTCATTGTCATCAGCTGGCTCTATGTGGAGTACAAGCATAAAACAAAGGAAAGCAAGCCTGAGGGCCAGGTGATCTCGCGGTGCGACATCTGCCAGTTTCCGTTTATGCACGATAAAGACGAAGAAATATTCAAATGCCCGCGATGCGGCAGCTATCTTGAAATTAAGGATAAAAAAAGCTGAAAAAAGATTAAGAAGATAAAAGAAAATCATCCACAAAGTGGTTCGACTTCGATCACCATCCCGAGCGAATGAAATGAGTGGAATGGAGGCCACGAAGAATCACAAAGAGAACAACATACCCTCCCTTGAAGTCAGTAAGCCCCGTTGGGGCAACGTCCCTCACGGGAACGCAACTGCACATGGCGCTCCTCACGGGAGGGATAAAGTGAAGGGTGTTGTAAAATATTTCGTTTATTTATGTAAAAATAAGATCAAAACTGACTTGAATAAACCTGTTGACTTTTGTCCGTGTTTTCATTAACAATAATACATTTATTTCTGAAAAGAGCTTTACACTAAAGAAATTGAACTTCTTTGTTTTAATAAAGAGGTTTAAATTATATTTATATATGTTTAGCTTTCATATAGTTACGAAAGGAGAAAAAGATGGGGATGTGGATTGGAATCAACCGTAAGGCCAGAAGATGTTACGGTTTTGATGAGATAGCACTGGTTCCCGGCATGATAACGATCAATCCTGCAGAAGTCGACACAAGCTGGGAGATTGCTGGCAGAACATTTAAAGTTCCTATTCTGGCAGCAGCTATGGATGGCGTTGTGAATCCCGAATTCGCTGTTGAGATGGGACGCCTGGGCGGCCTTGCTGTCCTTAATCTTGACGGCATCCAGACCCGGTATGATGATCCGGAGAAAGTCCTTGATGATATTTCTAATGCCTCACCTCAGGAAGCCACGAAGCTTGTTCAGAGCATGTACCTTCAGCCCGTTAAAGATAAGCTGATTGGCAAAAGGGTCGAAGAGATCAAAAAAGCAAAGGTTCCGGCCATTGTCTCCTGTATTCCCCAGAACGCGGTAAAGTTCGGAAAAATAGCCCAGGACGCGGGCGCTGATTTTTTTGTTGTGCAGTCAACGGTGACGACGGTTCAGCATATTTCCAGCGAATACAAGACTCTTGATTTTGACAAGTTCTGCAGAGACATGAAAATTCCCGTGATCGCCGGCAACTGTGTGACCTACAAGATAACGCTTGAGATAATGAAAACAGGCGTTGCCGGCGTTCTTATCGGCGTCGGTCCAGGCGCCGCCTGTACAACGCGCGGTGTTCTTGGAATCGGCGTTCCACAGGTGACAGCCACGTGCGATGCGGCTGCAGCGCGGGATTTTTACTACAAGCAGTCAGGCCGCTACGTTCCTATTATCACGGATGGAGGCATGTCCACTGGCGGAGATATCTGCA
>JAFGJP010000126.1 GCA_016929035.1 Candidatus Auribacterota bacterium
GGCGAAGGCGGGTTTCAAGGTACCACGGACGCCTGTCCTGAGTGAAGTCGAAGGGTAAGTCCGTGGGGCTCCATTTACTTTGAGCTCTCTTCCACTTGAAAACACACTGAGCGTGTAGAAACATTGCCGTTCCCGTCATAGACATAGGCATGAAGTTTGTAAACTCCGGGCTGTCCGGGCGCGAGAAAAACCGTCTCCTCGCCTTTCCTCAGCACTTTGACAGGAATGACCTCGTTGACCTTGTGCAGGAGAATATCTTCTTTGCTTGTCCCAACCAGTATATCGAATGTCAGAGAATCGTTTTCGCGGTCACGCGCTTTGATGAAAGCTTTCACTTCTTCTTCAGGAAAAACAATGTTTTTGTCCAGCTCGAGCCCTATGCAAAAAGGCGGCTTGTTGGCTTCATCTTTTCCTGTAAAAAACTTCTTCGCTACATGAAAGGACTCCCTTTTATAAGGACCAACGGTCAAATTCCACCAGGTCAGCGATTCCTGTGTCGTCGCGCCAAGGTAGAAGACAAATACGCCGAGGCAGTATCCTTTGAAGCTTTCCGCCTCTTCTATAAGATGCTGGTAGCGGAACGCCTTTTCATAATCAGCCTGATCAATGGAACGGCCAAACTCGTCCTTCGGGCAATCCCAGGGCCCGAGCGGGCCCAGCTCGGTTATCATGTAAGGAACCGAAAATCCGTTCTCTTTCCATGCCGCCTGTATGCCGTCGATCCCCCCGTATGTGTTAACCCCTATGATATCCAGGCTCGGCACATATTTTTTCAGGTAGGGAAAAGCATGGGTCCCTGAAGCGGTATAGAGAACAGGATGAAGAGGATCGATCTCCTTGACCTTTTTGGCCACCCTTTCCAGAAACCGGCAAAAGGCAATCTTTTCTTCTTCTTCCAGCGCAAAAAAAAGGGCTTCATTTCCCAGGTTCCACATGATGACAGCCGGGTGATCCTTAAATCTTTTGACATACTCAAGAGTGTCTCTCTCCATCTGTTCCACTCTTTCAACGTCATTGACATAGCTGAAGACCTTCTTTTTTCTTCTCCAGTAGCAGTGTTCGAACCAGATCCCCGCGTCCACCTTCAGACCATAGCTGTGAGCGGCATCCAGGTATTCTTTTGTTCCCTGGCCGAAGCCCCACGTGCGGACACAATTCGCTCCCATGTCTCTTGCCAAAGCAAGATAATCTGTGCCGTCTTTTGTGGCATACCCGCAACCGGCGCCCTTGAGATCAAACTCTTTTCCATCGACTTCAAGGGTCCATCCGCCGGGATCCCCCTTGACTTTGCAGGGGGAAGGATAAGCATCACAGAAAAAGAGAAAAAGAAAAGCTAAGCTCAGGGAATAAATCTTCGAGAAACGCTTCATATTAACCTCCTTGTTCACAAGGCCAGGAGATTGATATGCACAAAATATACCTTTTAAAGAATAGCTGCTACGCTTTTGTTTTCAATAGGTTATAAAAAATTGAAATAAATACTTTTGTGTATAGTAAATATACAGCCTTGGAAAATCCGTGAAACTTTCACTCTTATCCGTGAATGCCGTATTCCCTGAGTTTCGTGTAAAGGGTTTTCCTGGTAATGCCGAGGATCTGGGCTGTCTTCGCTTTGTTGTTCCCCTGTTCTTTAAGAACTCTCAAAACATACTTTTTCTCTATCTCTGAAAGAGGGATGGAGGCAGACGACTCGAAAAACAGCATATCCATATTTTCTTTCGGCTCCCGAATCTCTTCAGGAAGGTAGTCGGGAATGAGACTCTCCCCGCTCCCGATAACGCAGGCCCTTTCCATAATATTCTTCAGTTCCCGGATATTGCCCGGCCATGGGTAGGCAAGAAGGATCTTTTGCGCTTCAGAGGATATTTCTGCCATGTTCTTTCCCATGTGCGATGAAAATCTCAAAAGATAATGCTGCGCTATGAGAAGAACATCTTTTCCCCGGGCCCTCAAAGGCGGGCAATCGATCTGAAAAACAGACAAGCGAAAAAAAAGATCTTTCCTGAAAAGACCCTCTTTCACTGATTTTTTCAGATCCCTGTTTGTCGCCGCAATGATCCTGACATCGGAATATTTCGTCTCGTTGCTTCCTACGGGCTGCAGTTCGCCGGTCTCGAGAAAACGAAGCAGCCGCGTCTGAAGCTCCAGGCTCATGTCTCCGATCTCGTCAAGAAAAACCGTCCCGCCATTCGCTGCTTCAAGCTTTCCCAGGCGTGTTTTTTCAGCGCCTGTAAAAGCGCCCTTAACGTGACCGAAAAGCTCGCTTTCGATAAGATTGCCCGGAATGGCCGCGCAGTTGATGACAAGAAAAGGCCTTTCCTTTCTTTTGCTCTCAAAATGAATGCCCCGGGCAACAAGCTCTTTTCCCGTCCCGCTCTCCCCTGTAATCAAAACCGTCGTATTTGTCCGGGCAACCTGGCTGATAAGGGTCTTCATCTTTTGTGTCTTCCTGTCGCTTCCTATGATTTCCATGTTCTCTTTCAGCTGTTCCCTGTAAAGGGTGTTCTCCTTTTTTACCTGGCTGATCGTGCGGACGCCTTTTAAAAACCCGCTGAGCATCTGCGAGAGGATGCAAAGGATATAAAAATCTTCATCGCTGAATGTCCTGTTCGGCTGGAAAAACTCGATCTGAAGGATACCGATAAAATCTTTCCCTGCAAGAAGCGGCACAGCCATAAGAGAGCTTATCCCAAGGTTCCGTATGCTTCTGTCCGCATCCAGGATCTCCTGGGCCACGTTCTGCAGAAAAACAGCCTGCCTTGTCTTGAGCATCTCGTCTATTACCGAGCGGCTGAAACTCTCTCTCTCTTCCATGAAATTCACATCTGTCAGCTTCCGCACCGCGGCGTCCTTTTCTTTTTTGATCACGTTGAAAAGGATGATCCTGCCAGGATGAAAAACAGAAATAAGCTTTTCAAAAAGATCATCGATCATCGACTCTTCGCTCGAATAATGCCCAAGCTTGCTTGAGAAATCATATAGGAAAGAAAGAGCATTTTCCGCGCCCGCTTTTTCTTTGACTTTTTTTAGCCCGTTCAGAAGGTAACTGTCAAGGGAAACGGTCTTCTTGATCTCCCTGAAGGCATCCCTTGACGCAATGAGAGAAGAATCCCCCAGGAATATTCTTTTATCCAGCGGGAGCTTCGACTTCTGCACTCTTTTTCCATCGATATAGATCCCGTTCTTGCTCTGCATGTCTTCGATAGCTGCGCCTTCTTTGTCAAATGTGATCTTCGCGTGCTTTCTTGAGATCATATGATCATAGGAAAGCGAAAGAGGGCACTCGACTGCCCGCCCAATGACCAGCTCTTCTGTCTCTTTTTCGACTCTCACGGTCTTGATAAACTCATCTTTGTAAAAGACATGGATAAACATAATAAGCTCCAAATGTTTTTAATACGAAGTTTAAAGTTCCAAAATAATAATTTCCAACATGACAATGACTAAAAGTTCGAAACTGTTTTTTTACACTGATTCCCGCTTTCGCGGGAATGAAAACTTCTTACAATTTACAGAATTTTCTTTCCGCCAAAGGCGGACCCGCGTATGGCGGGCGTCAGCTCCCAGCAATGACGACGTCCCTTGTCCTACATCCCACGTCCTACAGGTTTTACTTCGCGCTCCTTCGCGTTCTTAGCGGCTTAATTTATGATTTTCTGTTGTATTTCACACAAAGTGCGAATATTTGTGTTCATTCGTGTGAATTCGTGGTAAATTTTATAATCATCCGTGCGTTGCACTCCTTCTTCACTATCGTGCATCGTGTATCTTGTATCGTGTATCAGTTTTTTTATCCGTGCATTAGCACACCTTATGCTCACCTCATTTTTCTTATGTTCTCAATGAGCTTCAGCTTAATGCTGGCTTCATAGGAAAACTCTGTCTGTTCCGAGTATCTGTAAAAAATCGTCTCAAAGATCTCTTCGGCTTTGTCAATGTCGCCTGAATCCAGGTAAAGGTTTCCCAGACGGCTGAGAGCAAGAGCCTTATAAACACTATAGCCCTTATAATCCTGATAAACATCTTCAAAAGTCTTCTTCGCCTTTTCTGTATCTTTCATCTTCAGGTAGATATCGCCTTTTTTAATTTCTCCCCATGCAACCGTCGATGTGTGATAGGGAAAGTATTCCTTCAAAAGCTCGATATGAAGAAGGGCTTTGTCAAAAAGGCCAAGGCCGATCATCTTTTCAATGAGGATGCGGGCATTGATCGTCATGAGCGGCCTCTGGGACGGGAATTTTTCCATCACAAAGCGAAACCTTTTTTCCACTTCAGGAAAGTCCTTATACCCAAATTCACCTGCGATTTTTTCGCTTATCCTTTCATAGAGAAACATGAAAATATTGAGAGAAACATCGGTATTCTGAAAGTCCTGTATCGTCTTTTCAAAGATCTCTTCGGCCCAGTCTTCGTTTCCCATATGAAAAAGACAGACTCCTTTCTGAAAATAAGTCTCTGCCATGATATCGCTTTCTCTCTTGCCCATGGAAATGATCTGGTCAAAAGCTTCCAGGGCTTTCTCATATCTTTCAAGCTGCCTGTAGGACATCCCCATCTTGAAACGGGCGATGAGAGAAATGCTTTCTTCGGGATATTCCTTGATGATCTTTCTGTACTCTTTTATGGCATTTTCATACTGTCCGAGCTCATAAAACCTCTGGCCGACAATAAGAGGAGATATGGCTAAAGGCTGACGCGGCTCAAACACTTTCAGGTCTTTGATCTTTCTGAACCCTGATTTAAAGAAAAGGCCGGCATGGCTGTTCTCTTCACCGATAATAGGGTCGTAATCAATGAACCTGATGATCTCCTCTCCATTGAAATAGACATTGACTTCCGGCCCTATTCTCTCAAACAGAAAAAGATTGGTATCCTTCGGATTTTCAATGAGATGAGACTTGATAATATTTTCATAATATCCCTTGGACAGGCTTATTTTTTTCGAATCGATCCTCAGCATATATCCTGTCAGACGCATCTGGCTGTTGATAAATACGCCGAAAAACTCTTCCTCCTTCGGGAATCCGGATTCAAAAGAGATCCTGATATCACCAGGAAATTCGCTTTTAAAGACCAGGTATCCGGTCGTGTTCCTCAACCAGGTCAGGCTTCCACCCGCATCGTCAACAGAGACAAACTGCTCCATAGCCTTGACCGGAATCTCTCCTTCAATATCCTTGAAGACCTGTATCTGCTCGGACAAGGGATTGTTCGCCGGGAAAACAACTTCCTTCCACTCCAGTCTTTCCAGAACAATCCTTTCGGGATATCTGTTAAAAAAGCTCATCATCCCCAGCGCCAGTAAAAAGAATATCACAAGACCGCTGGACGCCATCAGCAGCCTCCTGTGATAAGAAAGAATATAGCGGAAAACGACCAGTCCGCGGCTTGCTTTTAAAGGGATCTTTTTCGTATATCTCTCGATATCTTCGGCCAGCCCTTTTGATGAGCCGTACCTTTCTTCCACGCTGACAGCCATGCATTTAAGAATAATCGTCTCCAAGCTCTTTGAAATCCGGGGATTCTTTTTCCGCGGAGCAATAAAATCGCCTTTCAGTATCCTATCGATGATCTCATAATAGGATTCACGGCCAAAAGGCAGCTCTCCTGTTGCCGCTTCATAAAGAACGACCCCAAGGGAGTAAATATCCGATCGGATATCAGAGAGAGAGCCGCAGGATCTGATAAATTCCGGCGGCATGTACGCCGGAGTGCCGAGAGGCTCATGAGTTATCTTGTAAAGATTCTCATCGTCCAGGCACTTGGATATCCCGAAATCCAGAAGCACGATATCGCCATTTTCCTTGATCATGATATTGGAAGGCTTGATATCCCTGTGAAGGATCTGCTGCCTGTGGAGGTCTTCGAGGATAAGCGCAACACGCCTGATAATGTCTATAGCCTGCTTCAGATCAATGCTTTTTTTCTTCAGCTTTTCCTCGAGTGTTTCTCCTTCGACAAATTCCATGACTATGTAGTGACAGTTCTCGTCTTCTCCAAAGTCATAGACCTGAGCCACCCCGCTGTGGCGGATTTTCGCGACCGTCGCCGCTTCCCTTTTGAACCTCTCCATGCTTGCCGGGGAATGACATGTTGTCAGAGGAAGGACCTTGATGGCCACGCGCCTTCCGAGCTCCTTTTGGCGGGACTCAAACACAATGCCCATGCCGCCGCGGCTGATCTCGCGCTCGATGACATACTTTCCGACAGTTCTTTTCACAAAGCTGTATTCCTGGCTTCCGGCAGCCCCGAACTGCGTGCGAGTATTGTCTCCTTCCATACACTTCCGCCTAAGACTGTTAATAATGAAAAGCTAGAATATTATAATATATAATCATGTTGTATCCAAATAAAAATGTTTACTTTTTACTCACAGCATCATTTCTTAACACATCCCGGGATTTTTCTATTTTTTTAACATCATGATTTTAAATACCTTAAAAATTGTTCGCAATCAGCACAAATCCTGCTATACTCTACATTCGGCAAATCAACGCTTACATGCCAAAAGGAGGCCCAAGGTGAAGCGATATTTTGTTTTTTTTACACTTTCATTCATTTTCTTTTTATCTTTTTCAGCTTTTTCTGAGGAAATCGACTTCGGAGACAAATCATCCAAGACGCTTGCGGCAAAAGCCTGGGATGCTCTGAAGGAAAAAAACTTTGCCAACGTTGATGCCTATGTCAATGAGTGCGTCAAGAATTACAAGAATAAAGCTCTTGAACAGCAGGCGACGTTAAGGGATTTCGCGCCTTCTGAAGATGTCGACTCTACCTGGGCGCTCAATGACGTGGCCACCTGCCTTTATATCAAGGGCCTTGCCCTGAAAGAGCAGGAAAAAACAGAAGAAGCAAAAAAAGTCTTTCAGGATATCTCGACCAGTCTCTCTTTTGCCCAGTGCTGGGATCCGGACAAAGAAGCGTTCTGGAAGGTCGGGGAAGCGGCTGAAGACCAGATTGCCATCATAGAAAAAGGCCTTGATTTTGGCGACTATTCTTCTGAGACTCTTACAGGCAAAGCATGGGCTGCTCTGGGCGCCGGCGATAATGATGCAGCTATTATCTACGCCCGCAAATGCATCCAGCTCTATTCCAAAGAAGCAAAAAAAATGCAAAAGAAACTTGAAGGCTATGCGTCAAAAGAAAAGGCTTTTGACTACTGGGCTCTCAATGACGTCGGCACATGCTATCTCATCATGGGCGATGCTTACCTGGCTAAAGGCGACAAGCAAAAGGCCATGGAAGCTTATAAAATTCTTGTCGAAGACTATTCTTATGCCCAGTGCTGGGACCCCAAGGGATGGTTCTGGAAACCGGCCGTCTCAGCGCGCGGTAAGATCAACAAAATCCAGTCTGAGTCAGGCATGATGTACTGAGATCAGACAACAGACGACAGACCACAGATAACACGCTTCGCTGATAATAGCCAGAAAATAAAATATCAAAAATAAGGATTGCTGACATCATCTCCATCTGCAGAACACTTGGCTTATGAAATATCTACCGCCTTACAGCAGCGACCGCGGCAGAGATGAAGGTTTTGCTGTAGACACTGATCCTGTGACCCTATGACGAAGACGGTCGTTACCTATCTGCCGCTTTGATATTTTTTGAGAACGCCTTCAAAGTTACGTCACGGAATTAATTGTAGCCTCTGCTGAAACATTGTGATAAAATGATTAAGTCTTTATCTCCTTTTGTTTTGAAATGTGGTGAACCATGTCTGTTTAACCGTGGAGATACGGCTTCTGTATTAAGATTCTTTATCGTACACTGCTGGGTGCTTTTAACAGTTGAGATGTTGCAGCTTGTCATAACAATATTGATTTAACTCGATTATTTTTTATAAAAAATTCTCAGACATTTCAAGAAGCAATCCTTTTGAAAAATTTGAGATCTCTTATAACAACATGAAAACAATACTCTGCATCACCCACCACCCTGAGAAGTATGATCTGCATCCTTTTCTTGATGAGCAGGACCATAAGATGGTGTTCCTTAAGCCTCTGGAAGATCTTAATGAGCAGGTAAAAAAAACACAGCCTCATCTTGTTCTTCTGGAGGCAGAAGACTCTCAGCCGGATATGCACAAGGCCATCAAGGATATTAGGAAGAGCCATTTCTCATATCTTCCTGTCATCATCATCGGGCCATCAGGAAACACAAAGTCAGTTGTGGAATCCATCAAGGCTGGCGCAGCGGACTTCGTGCCCAAGCCTTTTCGGAGAAATGAGCTGGCCTCGATCATTTTGAGCAATTTAAAGATCAGCCGTTCCACTTTTATGGATTCTTTCGGGATGACCGATGAATCTCTGCAGAAATTCTTTGGTGTCAGTCATAAAATCAAAGCGACTATCGAACAGATTAAAATGATTGCGCCGACAGACATGACAGTCATGATCCAGGGCGCATCAGGAACAGGAAAAGAGATCATAGCCCATCTTATTCATAGAATGAGCCGGCGCGCTCGCGAGAACTATATTTCCATTGACTGTGGGGCACTGCCTGAGCCGCTTCTTGAAAGCGAGCTTTATGGATATGAAAGAGGAGCCTTTACGGGCGCCTATGCGATCAAGCCCGGGATGATCGAGATTGCCGACAGGGGAACGCTCTTTCTTGATGAAATCGGAAACCTTTCTTCCATGAACCAGATGAAACTGCTTCGTTTTCTTGAAGAACGAATGGTCATGCGTCTGGGAGGAAAGAAAAAGAGAAGCGTGAATGTACGGATCATTGTGGCAACCAACTCAGACCTGAAGGAAGCCGTGAAAAAGAAAGAATTCAGGCTGGATCTTTTTTACCGGCTGAGCGAATTTATTATTCATCTGCCGCTTTTAACTGAAAGAAAAGAAGACCTTCCGTCTCTGTGCGTCTACTTTTTGGGAGAAGCAGAAAGAAAGCTGAAAAAAAGAATTGCAGGCATTTCTCCTGAAGCCATGGACGTTCTGATGCAACACGAGTGGCCCGGCAATATCCGCGAACTCAAAAATGTCATCACATCAGCTTCACTTCTGGCAAGAGATATCATTCTTCCTGAACACTTGAAGATCAAACATGTGGAAGACACCGGGGAGCAGGAAACTTTTAATTTATACAAGGAAGACTTTGACCTGAAAAATGCTGTCAAACAGGCTGTATCGGAAGTTGAAAAAAAATACATCGTTCAGGCGCTGATTGCTGCCAGGGGGAATAAAACCCTTGCCGCCAGAAAGCTGAAAATCGACCGAACGGCTCTTTATCAGAAGATCAGGGAATATCAGATCACTGTTTAATCCGGATATTTCATAAGATTTCATGAGATATCCGCTTTTGCTGAGGGAAATTGAAAAAATTCCTCTCAGCAAAAGACGTGACATTTTATCATAGAAAAAATTAACGCGATTAACCCCATTTGCAGCTGCATTGCAGCTACATCACGGCACGCTGTGTGAATATTTCACAATTTTTGTGAAATATTCAGGTTAATCCAAGAGGGTCGCTGTTAAGATAATCATCCCACACCATACCGCCATTATGTTTTTTTTCTTCCACCTGCAGGTCTATAGCTGATTTCACGCCAAATTTTTAATAATTATCTTTGAAAAAGTGTCAGATA